>CAJLNC010000012.1 GCA_905207905.1 uncultured Lachnospiraceae bacterium
ATTTCCTATTCGGATGAGACGGTGAGACGGTTTGCGCGTTTAAAACCGGCAGCCCCGGATTTCCGGATTTTTTGGGATAATGCCTACTCCATCCATCATTTGTATGACGATGATCAGGATGTGATACTGGAATTGCTGACAGAATGTGAGAAGGTGGGCAATGAGGATCTGGTTTACAAATTCATTTCCACTTCCAAGGTGAGCTTTCCGGGTTCTGGAATTGCCGCAATGGCAGCTTCTGAAGCCAATCTTGCGGATGCAAGAAAGGCCATGTTTTACCAGACGATTGGCCATGATAAGTTAAATCAGCTGCGCCATGTGCGGTTTTTTAAGGATATGGACGGCGTGCGGGAGCATATGAGAAAGCATGCAGCCATTCTGCGGCCCAAGTTTGAGGCGGTATGGGATGTGCTGGATCGGGAACTGGGAGGACTCAAGATAGGTACTTGGGAAAAACCGAAGGGAGGTTACTTTATTTCTTTTGATTCTCTGCCGGGCTGTGCAAAGGCAATCGTAGAAAAGGCAAAGGAAGCCGGGCTGACCATGACGGCAGCCGGAGCCACTTATCCCTACGGAAAAGATCCCGGAGACAGCAATATCCGAATTGCGCCTTCCTTCCCGACGCCGCAGGAGCTGACTCTGGCCTGTGAAGTGTTTGTACTGAGTGTGAAATTGGTCAGCATTGACAAAATATTGGAGAAATAATACCTTCTGGATACTTGCCCTCCGGTTTTGAATGAGATATAATGGAGCGTAAAGAACTACTGAAGGAGAAACCAGAGATGAAAAGATGTATGTATTGTGGGAATGAGAATGACGACAGCAGTCAGAATTGTTCCAAATGTGGGAATAAATTGTTGGATTTGCCGCCGCAGCAGTCCATGATGGCAGAGGAAGTGCCGGAGGAGGAAGCTTCCCTGCTTCAGGAAACGGAAAATGAGACACAGGATATTCAGATTTCTGAGGACAGCCTGGAGAATGCAGCTTTCCAGCCGGAGATCGGACGGGAGGAGGAACCGGCTCAGGAGGAAAGCGCGGAGTCTCAGGCGGAAGAAGAATATGAGCAGGATGAGGAAGCTTTCGGCGGGGCGGAAGGTTACCAGCAGCAGTATGGCGGAAGGGATTATTTCCAGGGATATCCGGGAGAGACCAATGTGCAGCAGCAGTATGGCGGCCAGGCCTACGGTTATGAACAGCAGCCTCAGCAGTATGGATACGGAGCGGAAGAAGAACAGGAAAATTATGATTATGGCCAGACAAGGCAGCCGGTGAGCGGGAATGGACCGCTTATGACAGCGGCCAGAAAGGCAGTTCGCTCCCCCTTGTTTTTCCTGGCAATTTTATTCCAGACGGTGATGGTGGGAGCTTCTGTGTTAAATCTCGTTCTGGGAGATGTGATAGCCAGCATGAATGCCATGCAGGCTACAGCACAGGCAGTATTAGGTTCCAGTATGGCGATCCGCTTTATGAATGGAATCATTGACTTGGTGGAGGGCGCTTCTTCCACTGCGATTGTGGGTGTTCATGCTGCGATCTGTATTCCTGGAATTTTACTTTGTGCGGCGCTTTGGATGATCTTTTTTCAGACCAGTCCTTCCAGGAAGCATATTTCCACTTCAGGACTGAGTATGGCGAAAGGTACAGTGATCTTAAAATTTGTAGGCATTTGTCTGCTTTTGATCGGCGGCCTTCTGGTTTCTGTTGCTTTCGTAGTGGCAGCCGGTGCAGCAGCGTCCACAGTGTCCATTATTGTGGGTGTGATCCTGCTGATTTTGTTGATTTTGATTTCCGTTCTGGTGATTCTGTTTTATGTACAGCTTCTCCATGCCATTAAGGTAATACGGTACAATGTGGAGAGCGGAGAACGGAGAGGAAGAATTTCTTCCTATGTTCCTGCAATGGGAATTTTGCTTTGCGTATTTACCATTTTGTGTATGCTTCCTATGGCGCCGGACGATTATTTTGCACTGGCCAGCAGAGGGGCTTCCGCAGCGTGGTTGTTATTTGCCAGCCTGTGGCTGATCCGGTACCGGAAAAAAACAAGATAGAATGTGTGGCAGCTCACCGTTTCTGAGAGGGCAGAGACGATGGGCTTGCCGTTTATAAAGGGAGAGAGAGCCAGACGTAAGGGGAATTACAAATGAAGACAACAAAAGTACTGAAAACAGTGATTGTGATCTGTCTGGTGCTGCTGGCCGGAGTCGGGATTTTTGCCGGAGTTTATTTAAAGCAGCAGTATGACCGGACTACATATTTTGAGAATACCACAGTAAATGGCTTTGAGGCTGCAGGCAAGACGCCGGAAGAACTGTTGGGGATTCTGACAGAGGCTTACAGCGCGCCAGTGATACATATAAATGAGAAGGGTGAGGAAGCTTTTTCCTCAGATTTAAAGGGATTGGGCTATGAGATTGATGAGCAGGCGCTGTCTGTCTCTCTTCAGGATGCATTGAAGCGGCAGAAGAGCAGCGTTCTGGTTCTGATCGAAAGCCTGATGTATGGCAACAGTTTTCAGGTGGAGGTGCCTTTTATCTATGATGAGTCTGTGTTCCAGAGCAAGGTAGCCAGCGGATCATTGAAAGAGGCGCGTTTTCCCAGCGTGAACGCAGAAATGCGCTATAACGAGGCTGAGAAAAATTATTATATCGAACCGGAAGTGAACGGTAATGAATTTGCAGATGCAGATCTTCAAAAACTGGTGAAGGAACAGGTGGATCAGTTGGTGGCTGCCAAGACTCCTCAGAAGGATCTTGTCATTGATATTCCGGACAGTATTTATGTGAAGCCGGAGATTACCGGAGACGATCTGGAACTGAATAATACCTGTAATATTTACAATCATTATGTAAAAGCAGAGATCACCTATCTTTTTGGAGCACAGAAAGAGGTTCTGGACTGGAATACCATTCAGAACTGGCTCACCATTGTAGACGGCAGCGGTGTTCTGGATGAAAGCGCTGTTCGGGAATATGTGGCGGAGCTGGCTTCCAAATACAACACGATTTACTATGACAGAGAGTTTCAGACCACGGGAGGAACCACAGTATCCTTCCAGGGAATGTATAATGAATATGGGTATCTCATTGACGAGGAGGCAGAATTTGCTCAGCTTCTGTCAGATATTCAGGCCAACACCGCTGTTGAGCGGGAACCGGTGTATTCCCATACCGGATATGCCAGAGATGGAGTGGATGATCTGGCAGGTACTTATGTGGAGATCAATCTGACGGCCCAGCATCTCTGGTTTTACAAGGGCGGAGAATTGATTGTGGAGAGTGATTTCGTTTCCGGAAGCGTGGCGAAAGGGACAGAGACTCAGACCGGTGTGTTTCCATTGGCATACAAGGAAAGTCCTTCTGTGCTTACCGGAGGCAATGCGGAGAATGGCTGGGAGCAGGATGTCACCTACTGGATGCCCTTCTTTGACGGCCAGGGACTCCACGATGCCACCTGGAGGGGATCCTTTGGAGGAAATATTTACCAGACGAATGGATCTCATGGTTGTGTGAATCTTCCCTTTGATGCGGCAAAACAGATTTATGACAACATTGATGCCGGAGTGGCAATTATTTTATATAAGTAATTATAAGGGCTGCTGCAAGGAATCCTTTGATTTTTTGTGACAGCCTTTTTATAAGGAAGCATATCCTGGTACAGATGGTGAAAATATGGGAGAATAAAGGGCAGGATTGCAGGATAGAATAAAATAGAAAGATTCTTATTTTGAATAAGTAATAAGGGATTTTAAGGAGCTTGAAATGGACAGGGAAAATGATCGGAATGAGAGAAAAAATCTCTGGGAGAAGCAGGGGCGAAGGGGTGGCCTGGCAGAGAGTGAAGGTGTAAAGAAAAAAACTGGCGGAAGCCGTTACAGCCGAAGAGAGGAGAGCGCTCCATCCGGAAGCCGTTACAGCCGAAGGGAGGAGAACGCTCCATCCGGAAGCCGTTACAGCCGAAGGAAGGAGAACACTCCATCCGGAAGCCGCTACAGCCGCGGGGAGGCAGCGGCTGCCCTGTCAGGAAAGAGCGGGAGAGAGAGACAGCCGGGAAAGAGACGATTTTCTATAGGAAGAGATCCTGTGAAGATCGCGTTTGCCAGCCTGGGGGCAGTGTTAATTTTGGCGTACATTGTGGTTGCATTCTACTTTGGAGGTCATTTCTATTCCGGCTCCAGCATTTATGGCATTGACTGCAGCCGAAAGACCAGTGAGCAGGTGAAAAACGAGGTTAAGGACAAGATTGGAGATTATGTACTCACGGTGGAGGGACGGAATGGTATTTCCGATAAGATTACTGCAGCTCAGATCAATTTGCAGTATCATGATGAAAATGGTATTGAGAAGGAGATGCGGCGGCAGCATTCCTATGTGTGGCCTGCTATGATGCTGTTTGGAAAGTCCAATGACCTGCAGATCGGGACCGTGTATGACAGAGAGAATATGGACTCTGTGTTAAAGCAGATGAACAGTTTTCTGCCCGGAAATGTAGTGGCGCCCCGGGATGCGTACCGGGGAGATACAGAGGAGGGCTATGAGGTAGTGCCGGAGGTGATGGGGACTACCCTAAATTATGACAAGACCAAAGAGGTGATTATGCAGGCGCTGGATCAGGGGGCGGTCAGCGTTTCCCTTGAGGAGAAGGGGTGTTACATTGATCCGGTGGTTTATCAGGATGATCCGGAGTTAAATGCGGAGGTGGAGGAACTGAATGCGCTGCTGAAAGCCAGGATTACCTATGACTTTTCTGACCGTCAGGAGGTGGTGGATGCCTCCGTGATCAAGAACTGGATCTTTCAGGATGAAAACGGAGCTTATTATATAGATGACGCGTATATTTGGGATTATGTGGAGGAGCTGGCGGAAAAATATGATACCTTTGGAAGAGACCGGGTATTTTATACCAGTATTGGAACCACGGTAAATCTCACAGGAGGAGACTATGGCTGGTGTATTGATCAGGGAGCTACCGGGGAATATTTGATTAACGCAGTTCATGAGGGAAGAGTGGAGACGATTGAGCCGGAATACATTTATACAGGCATGAGCAGGGAAGAGAACGATATCGGAGGCACTTATGTGGAAATCTGTATATCCAGACAGGAAATGTGGTGTTATCAGGACGGCTATCTTATAGTGGATACCCCAGTGGTAACAGGAAATCCCAATAAGGGAAATGGAACTCCAACAGGAAGCGTCTGGGCGATTGATGCGAAAATGACAGATTATGTGCTGAAAGGAGAAGGGTATGCGGCGCCGGTAGACTACTGGATGCCCTTTAACGGAGATATCGGTATTCATGATATGCAGAACAGAGCCTATTTTGGGGGCAGCATTTATCTAAGCAATGGTTCGCACGGGTGTGTCAATACGCCTTACACAGAAGCCCAGACCATCTACAATATTGTTTCCATTGGAACACCGGTGATAGTTTACGATTAAGGAGAAAAAGACATGTATCAATATTTACTTTTTGATTTAGACGGAACATTGACCAACCCAAAGGAAGGCATTACGAAGTGCGTTCAGTACGCGCTTCGTGATCAGGGGATTGAAGAGCCTGATTTGGATAAGCTGGAGCCTTTTATTGGGCCACCGCTGCTGGATTCTTTCCAGGAATTTTATGGTTTTACCTCCGAGCAGGCCAAGCGGGCGCTGAAAAAGTACAGGGAGCGGTTTCAGGATATTGGAATTTTTGAAAACCAGGTGTTTGAAGGCATTCCGGATATGCTTAGCGCACTGCAAAGCCAGGGGCGAAAGTTGGCGGTAGCTTCTTCAAAACCGGAAGAGTTTGTGCTGCGCATACTGGAAAAATTTAAGCTGCGCCAATATTTTTGTGAAGTGGTGGGGGCTACTATGGACGAGCGGCGCACGGCCAAAGCGGATGTGATCCAGGAAGCGTTCCGGAGGCTGGGGATTACAGAAGACAAGAAAGCACAGGTATTGATGGTAGGGGATCGAAAACATGATGTGGAAGGCGCGAAGGCCTGCGGGATTGACTGCCTTGGCGTATATGTGGGTTTTGCAGCGCAGGGAGAACTGGAGCAGGCGGGAGCCGCTTACATAGCCCATACGGTGGAGGAGATGGGAGAATTTTTAAAAAAACATTGATGCAGACCGGGATAAGTTTCAGCCGATTGTTTTATCAGGAAAGGCGAAAAGACTGGAGTCAAAAGTCAGTTCATCCAGAGGGGAGGATGCAGCATGAAAATCGAGAAAACACAGATGGATCAGGTATTTCGGGCTTTGGGAGATCCGCACAGATTGCAGATCCTGGATCTTTTGATGGAGCGGGAACAGAATGCCGGAGAGCTTTTGCAGCAGGTAAATGTAGTACAGTCTACCCTGTCTCATCATATGAAGAGTTTGTGTGAGAGCGGTCTGGTAAGAGCCAGAAAGGCGGGAAAATGGACTTACTACTCTGTGGACAGCTGGGTGGTGGAGATGGCCCGGAGATTTTTAGGGAAGTATCTGCAGGAGGAAACGGATGAACCGACGCCTTCAGAAACGCCGGATCTGAAGAGCGCAGCGCCAGAGGGAACGGTTAAGGAGCCGGAGAGACCGGAGGCGGAAAACGAGTCAGAGATTCGCCAGAGTGAGAGCCAAGCCGGAGAAGAGCCGAAGAACGAGCGGGAGATTCGCCAGAGTGAAGAGCGGAAGGGAAAGCAGAGAAAGAAAGGGTCCGGGAAGAAGAGCGGAGAAAAGAAAGACTCTGGAAAGAAGAAGGAGAAAGGCAAAAAAGGAGAAAAGAAAAAGGGGAAGAAGCACAGTAAGAAATCCGATCATAGCCAAAAACAAATAGAAAATGGCTGATAGAAAGAAAAAGACAGAAAAAGACAGATAGAGGCGAAGAAAATGGCAAAGAAGAAAGAAACGAAAACCAATGCCATGCGGATATTGGATCGTATGAAGATTTCCTATGATACAAAAACTTATGAGTGCGATGAGTTTGTGGATGGGCTCCAGATTGCAGATATGCTGGGGTTGGATCATGCAAAGGTGTATAAAACACTGGTAACAATGGGCAGCAGCAAAAACTATTTTGTGTTTGTGATCCCCATTGATCGGGAGCTGGATTTAAAGAAAGCGGCTCGGGCAGTAGGAGAGAAGTCTGTAGAGATGCTTCATGTGAAAGACATTCAAACCGTAACAGGGTACATAAGAGGCGGCTGTACGGCCGTTGGAATGAAGAAGCAGTATGTTACCAGGATAGATGAGAGTGCAAAAGCCCTGGAGACGATGGTGGTCAGCGGAGGAAAGCTGGGAGTTCAGATGGAATTAAAACCTGAGGATTTATGCAGAGCTTCAGCGGCAGAGTTCGCAGGACTTCTGGCGGATTAGATCTGCCAGAAAACCGGAATTACCAGAGAGAAAAAGAAAGACAGGACAGCGGCACCTTATAAAACAAACGATTTTTTGAGTTTGTGGATGGAATTTGAATAAAAAAGGTAGAATGATTATACTAAAAAACGAATATTCATGAAACAAATTGACAAAAAACTACAGTTGCGATATAGTAACAAACAAAAGACCGGAAGGGAGAGATGGTATGCTGAATGATTTGGATAGAAAAGACAGAGACGGCCGCTTGGAGGAGTTGGTTCGTTATTGTTTGATTTCCGGTGCATTGGATTTAGATCTGTATCAGAAGTATGATGTGAAGAGAGGACTTCGAGAATCCAATGGTAAGGGCGTACTGACGGGTCTTACGGAAATTTCAGATGTAATCGGACATAAAACTGTAGACGGAGAGAATGTTCCGGTAGACGGAGAACTGTACTATCAAGGGTATGCGGTGAGTGATCTGATTAAGGGATTTGAAAACCGACGGTTTAATTTTGAGGATATTACGTATCTGCTTTTGTTTGGAGCGCTTCCCAATAAAACTCAGCTTCGCACCTTTATTGATCTTATTGGGAAATACAGAGATCTGCCCAGCAAGTTTGTGCGGGATGTGATTATGAAGGCTCCCAGCGCCAATATTATGAACGGGCTGCAAAAAAGCGTGTTGACACTTTATTCCTACGATGAAAATCCAGATGATACGTCTATTCCCAATGTGCTGCGCCAGTCACTGACTCTGATCGGAACGATGCCTCTGATCTCGGTCTACGGATACCATGCATACCAGCATTATAATAATGACAAGAGCCTGGTGATACGCTATCCAAAGCCGGAGCTTTCCACAGCAGAGAATATTCTCAGAATGATGAGAGACGACGGAGCTTACACAGAACTGGAAGCCAGAGTACTGGATATTGCCCTGGTACTTCACGCAGAGCACGGCGGTGGTAATAACTCGACGTTTACCACGCATGTAGTGTCTTCCACAGGAACGGATACCTATTCTGCGGTGGCGGCTTCTCTGGGATCCTTGAAAGGCCCCAAACACGGCGGAGCCAACCTGAAGGTAGAAAATATGTTTGCAGATATCCGGGCCAATGTAGACAATCTGGAGGATGAGAGCGCTCTGCGGGAGTATCTTCAGAAGATTATTGATAAGAAGGCCTTTGACCGCAGCGGGCTGATTTATGGTATGGGACATGCGGTTTATACCTTGTCAGATCCCAGGGCGGTGATCTTGAAAGAGTATGCAAGAAGCCTTTCAGAAGAAAAGGGACTTCAGGAGGAATTCCATTTTTATGAATCTGTGGAACGCATCGGCTCAGAGCTTTTGACGGCTCACAAAAAGCTGTCCAAGCCCATCTGCTGCAACGTAGATTTTTACAGCGGATTTGTGTATTCTATGTTGGGAATTCCTACTCAGCTGTTTACGCCGATCTTTGCGATCTCCCGTATTTCCGGCTGGTGCGCTCACCGGATAGAAGAGCTGGTGAATGAAGGGAAGATCATCCGTCCGGCTTACAAGTATGTGGGCCATCACAGGGAGTATGTGGGGCTGGAGGAGAGAGAGTAAAAAGAGAGACGGTTCTGCATAGGCAATGTTATTCCAGTGGACAGTGAGCCAAGCCGCCGCATTTGTGCGGATGCTTGGCTCATTGCCGTCGTGGATTCGATTATGTTTGCAGATAGAACCGTCCGCGATCGTCTCTGCAGGCAGAACCGTGCGCTTTTTGGTTACCTATATATTTTTGCCCATTGTGTACGCCTGTTCCATAGCGGCCGTGTTTTTGATTTCGCCCGCATCGTGAACGCCTTTTCCAATGATGACACCCTTTTCTACAGCCCCCTCTACGCAGTCTGCATAGCCACGGAAGCAGGCAAGCGTTGTATCTGCGGAAGACAATGTATCATCTGCCATTGTAACAATGTAATAAAATTCCTTGTTTTTGACTTCCAACCATCTTGCTACCGTGCGATCAATAACTGCCTTCAGCTGTGCGTTAATGGAATAAAAATAAACAGGAGAACTAAGCACAATGACATCGGCATCGATCATTTTTTGTAAAATTTCCGTCATATCGTCTTTGTGCGCACATTCGCCATTATGGGTGGAACAATAATAGCATCCGGAACATGGAGCAATTTTTTTACTTGCCACTCTGATTTTTTCTGCTTCATTGCCGCTTTCTGCGACACCACGCATAAATTCATCACATAACAAATCAGAATTACCGTTCTTTCTCGGACTTCCTGACAAAATCAACACTTTTTTACTCATAGAGATTCTCCTTACCAGTTTTTCTTTTCTTCTTTACAATGATTCTGTTTTTTGCGTTCCTCTACCATTTTTACAAACCACTCTACCATAGCAGGATCATAGTGAGAGAAGAAAGAACTTTCCTTTTTATCGAGATTCGCAATCTGTGCCATTTCTTCGTCGGTCAGCTCAAAATCAAATACCTGAAGGTTTTCTTTCATCCGCTGGATATGGGTTGATTTTGGAATGACAACGATTCCTCTTTGCAGATGCCAGCGAAGGATAACCTGTGCAGGTGTTTTTCCGTATTTTTCGCCAATCATTTTTAATTCCGGCAGTTCAAACATACCGCCTCTGCCCTCTCCGAAGGGCGCCCATGCTTCTAATTGTAACCCATATTTTTCGTTCCACTGCTTTGCAGTTTCCTGCTGATTGTGGGGATGAATTTCAATCTGATTTACCATAGGCTTAATTCTGGAAAAAGATGCCATATCTACCATACGGTCGGGATAGAAATTGGAAATTCCGATTGCCCGGAGTTTACCGGCTTCATAAAGTTCTTCCAATGCTCTCCATGCACCATAGTAATCCCCAAACGGCTGATGAAGCAGCATCAGATCAATGTAATCTGTTTTCAATTTTTCCATAGATATCAGAACGCTTTTTTTACATTCTTCATATCCGTAATGTTCAATCCACACTTTTGAAGTCAGAAAAATTTCTTCTCTTGGTATGCCGGATTTTTCAATGGCACTTCCGACCTCTTCTTCATTAAAATAACTTTGTGCGGTATCAATGGAACGGTATCCTGCTTTCAGAGCATCCAGTACACAGCGTTCACATTCTTCTTTTGTCACTTGATAGACGCCATATCCAAGCTGCGGCATCCTTACGCCGTTTGATAAAGTAACGTACATCATATCGGAAAAAGCAGTATTCGGTTCTCCAATAGGGAAAACCCTAGAGTTTTCATGTTCCTGACTTTCTTCTGGAACACTCGAAACGCTCCAGATTTCTTTTGCTAATCGAAACGCTGCCCACGCCTTTGGCCAGCCTGCATAAAAGGCTGCGTGAGTTAAGAGTTCTGCGATCTCGGTTTTTGTAATTCCATTTTCTTTTGCTGTTTTCAAATGATGTTCTAAGGAACTGTCACAAATCCCCTGTGCCATCAAAGCTGTAACCGTAACCAGAGAGCGGTCGCGGGCGGACAACTTATCATTTCTTGCCCACACTTCTCCGAAAAGGACATCATCGTTTAATTGGGCAAATTTTGGCGCAAATGTTCCCAACGCATCTCTGCCTGCTGTAATTTTTTTCATACGTTTATTTCACCTAACTTTCTATTTCTTTTCTGGAATTTTTGACACGGCTGCCATAAATGGCAAGCCCCTTTTCAACGGCTGCATTTGGACAAAGCTTTTTAATATGAGAAATACTGCTGCCCATTCCACCTCCTTCATGTGTGCAGAGGGGGTTGATGATTTTCCCGGAGAAGTCAAAATGTTCCAAAAATGTGAATACTGCCATTGGCATGGTGCTCCAATAATTTGGATATCCAAGATAAATCACATCATAATCATTCATCGAATCCGGATAGTATTTCAGTTTTGGTCTGGCATTTTTCTGCTGATCGGCTTTTGCCTCGGCAGTACAGTCGTTATACTTTTCTTTGGCTGTAATCAGCATAACACACCGGTACGTTGACATGGAATCTCCCATATGTTATCATTGCATAAACTAAAAGTTTATATGAGGTGCGCCATGTACAATCCATTGCTTACTACCTTTTTAGCAGTGACAGAGTGTGGAAGTTTCACAAAAGCGGCAGAAAAGCTGTTTATTTCTCCCACTGCTGTGATGAAACAGATGAACAGTCTGGAGGAACATCTGAACCTAAAATTGATAGAAAGAATGTCTGTCGGAGTTCGCCTGACGCCTGCGGGGGAAGTGATCTGCCGCAACGCAAAGTTTATGATAGATTATTCAGAAAAATCGATTGCAGAGGCGGCGGCTGCATCGGGAAAATGTGATACGACCTTTTGCGTTGGAACTTCCATGTTGAATCCCGCAAAACCTTTTATGGATTTATGGTATAAGCTCAGTCATCATTTTCCGGAATATAAGCTGCATCTTGTACCGTTTGAGGATAACCATGAGGGAATTTTGTCTGAAATAAAGAAACTGGGCGAAAAATTCGATTTTCTGATCGGTGTCTGTGATTCAAAAGCCTGGCTGTCTCTTTGTAATTTTCTTCCTCTTGGCAGGTATCAAAAGATGGTTGCCGTATCCTGTGAGCATCCTCTGGCAAAAAAATCCTGTCTTGATATTCAGGATTTATATGGGCAGACACTTATGATGGTCAGCAAAGGAGATTCTGGTGTGAATGACTTTATTCGCAATGATCTGGAAAAGAATCATCCGCAGATTCAAATTGAAGATACGCCGTATTTTTATGATTTGTCTGTATTTAATCGCTGTGCAGAAACAGGAAATGTTCTGCTTACGATTGAGTGCTGGCAGGATGTTCATCCTGGACTTGTATCCATTCCGGTTCATTGGGATTACAGCATTCCTTATGGACTGTTGTACAGCCTTCATGCGGATGACGATGTTTTAAAACTGGTTCACATTGCAGAAAAGCAAGTGGCTGAACGGGAAACCATAACTTAGTCTTCTGCCCGGAAGGGCAGGCTGCTTATGAGGGCGTCCTTTTAATTCTTCACAAAAAGTTTAGGAACCCCTACTTGTCGGAGCCCGGATTCTATTTTATACTATTAGCATCCGTGTACATAGGGCAACACCGGACGCACGCAGAGTGAAAGCAACGCAGACAGGAAACGAAAGTGGCTCTTTTCTGACCGTATTGTTCCATGTACACGAATGTTATGATCAGGTAAGAAAAGGGATGAGGCGTACATGAAGACAAGACAAGAGGATTTTGTGAAGTTGACAGACGTGACCAAGGTCTACCAGATGGGAGAGGTGGCGATCCGGGCGGTGGACGGCATCAATATGACGATATCCAAAGGGGAATTTGCCGTGGTAGTGGGCCCCAGCGGAGCGGGAAAAACGACGGTGCTGAATATTCTGGGCGGAATGGATACGGTTTCCAGCGGATCAGTCTGGGTGGATGGGGCGAATATTGCCAAATACAATCAGAAAAAGCTGACCAAGTACCGCAGGGATGATATTGGTTTTGTGTTTCAATTTTATAATCTGATTCCTAATCTGACGGCTTTAGAGAACGTGGAGCTGGCGCTTCAGATCTGTAAAAATCCGCTGGATGCCAGGACTGTGCTGGAGGAGGTAGGATTGGGAGAACGGCTGATGAATTTTCCTGCCCAGCTTTCCGGCGGCGAGCAGCAGCGGGTGTCCATCGCCAGGGCACTGGCCAAGAATCCCAAACTGCTTTTGTGCGATGAGCCTACGGGAGCGTTGGACTATCAGACTGGTAAGGCAATCCTGAAGCTTCTGCAGGATATGTGCCGGGAAAAAGGTATGACGGTGATTGTGATCACCCACAACTCTGCCATTGCGCCTATGGCAGACCGGGTGATTAAGATAAAAAACGGGCAGGTGTCCAAGATGACGGTGAATGAAACCCCCGTTTCTGTGGAGACCATAGAGTGGTGAGTGAATGATGAAGAAGAGAGCGCTGAAAAAAGATTTTCGCATGGAGATCAAAAAGAGCCTGAACCGCTTCCTGTCCATCTTTTTTATAGTTGCCATGGGAGTGGCATTTTTTTCAGGTATTCAGGCATCTGCACCGGATCTTCGGATTACGGGAGATGCCTATTTCGATGAGACGAATTTAATGGATATACGGGTAGTGGGCACCCTTGGGCTGACCGATCAGGATATGGAGGCATTAGGCGCGCTGGAGGGTGTGGAAACTGTGACTCCTGGCTATATGACCGATGCCTTAAGCGGCGAGGGGGAGAATCAGAAGGTACTTCATATAGAGGCCATCCTGGATCAGGTCAACCAGCCTTCGCTGGCAGAGGGAAGCATGCCAAAGCAAAAGGGAGAGTGTTTCCTGGACAAGGATTATGCAGATAAAATGGGATACCAGATCGGAGATCAGGTGGAGGTATCCTTTCCTGAAGATACCGATTCTATGTTAAAGAGCAGTACGTTTACCATTGTCGGGACAGGATACAGTTCTGCTTATCTTTCTTTTGCCAGGGGCAGTTCCACTTTGGGAAACGGAGAAGTAGCAGGGTTTATGTATCTGCTTCCGGAGGATTTTGACAGTGAGGTTTATACAGTGGCCTATCTGACCGTGTCCGGGGCAAAGGAGCTTCAGGCCTACAGTGAGGAATACGAGGCGCTGGTGGATCAGGTGCTGGCTGCTGCAGATGGGATTGAACAGGTGCGCTGTCAGGCCAGGTATGAGGAAGTGATGGATGAGGCCAACCAGGAACTTTCTGACGCTAAGAAAGAGCTGGCGGACGGGGAACAAAAACTGGCAGATGCCAAAGAGGAATTGGAGGACGGAAAGGCAGAAGCAGAGTCAGAACTGACAAAGGCCAGGGAAGATCTGGAGACAGGAGAATCTGAACTGGAATCCGGAAAAGAAGAGTTGACAGATTCGAAGGAAGAATTAGAGGATGCCAGGAGTCAGATCGCAGATGGGGAAGCGGAACTGGCGGCCAATGAAACAAAGCTAAATGACGGGTGGAGCCAGTTAAAAGACGGAGAGAGCCAGCTATCAGAGGCAGAGAGGCAGCTTGCCAGTCAGCAGGCGCAGTTTGACGAACAGGCTTCGGACAGCCAGAGCCGATTGGAAGAAGGGCAGAAGAAGCTGGAGGAGGCGATTCAGCAGTCCAGTGAAGCAGCCAGGACCCTGGAGGAGAAGAAAAAGCTGTATGAGGAAGGCGCGGCCGCTCTGGCAGAGGGAAAAACGAAGTATCAGCAGGGTGAGGCAGCCTACGCAGCAGGATATGAACAGTACCAGCAGGGTGAGACAGCCTATGCAGCAGGATATGAACAGTACCAGCAGCAGGAGTCCGTCTATGAGGCAGGAAAGGCGGAACTGGATGCGGGGTACGCTGCATATGGGGAGCAGGAGTCTCTTTATCAGCAGGGAAAGCAGGCTTACGAGGAAGGAGCTGCCGCGCTGACCCAGATGGAGACAGAAAAAGTTCAGGCGCAGGATACGGCAAAGGAAATGCGCAGTGAAGCAGAGCGGCTTACAAAGGAAAATCAGGAGCTTCAGAAAGCTGTGGATGAGGCCAATGCTGCGCTGCCGGGCTTGGAACAGCAGCTGGGAGAGATTGACGGGATCCTTGCGGATTTAAACAGCAAAAAAGCGGAGCAGGTCAGCGCCAGGGAGCCAGTGCAGAAAAATCTGGACGATGTCAACAAAGCGCTGGGTGAGACTCAGCAAAAGCTGGACAGCGCCAATCAGGGGCTTTCGGATGCACAGATGGGATTAAACAGCGCAGGGGAAAATCTGGCTTCTGCCGAGACGGGATTAGCGGATGCCAAGGCAGGGCTTTCCACTGCTCAGTCAGATCTGAGCGCAGTTGAAGCAGAGCTTTCCACTGCCCAGTCAGAGCTGGAGAAGGCGAAGGCGGAAGGCAATGAAGAGCTGGTAAAGCAGCTGGAAGCCAAAATAAAGATGTATCAGGAACAGATTGCCGGGTATCAGGCCCAGATTGCAAATTACAATGCCCAGATCGCGGATTACACGCAGCAGATCGAAGTCTATAAGGGGCAGATCGCGGATTACACCAGCCGGATCCAGGATTACAAAAGTCAAATCGACGGCTATAACAGTGAAATTGGCGGTTATCGTACCCAGATCGCCCAGTATATGGATCAGATCGCAGTGTATGACAGTAAGATTGCGGAGTACGATATCCAGATTTCCTCAAAGCAGCAAGAGCGGGATCGCGTCCAGAGCCAGTATGATGACTTTCTGATTGCAGTGAAGCAGAATACGGAAACGATCCAGGAAAATCAGGCGGCTATTGAGACAGCCAATCAGGCTGCAGCAGCGGCAGAAAAAAAGGCGGCAGAGCTGGAGATTGCTATTTCTCAGCTCTTGGCGCAGCTGGAGACCAAAAAGCCGGAGCTTGAGAAGGCGGAGGCTGCTCTGGCACAGGCAAAGGCGGTTTTGGATTCTAAGAGTCAGGAATTGGCAGAAGGCAGAGAGAAGCTGGACGCAGCTAAGGCAGAGCTGGAGGCGAACCGGGAGCTTCTGGATGATTCGAAGGAGAAGCTGGAGGGAAGCCGTACCAGCCTGGATCAGGCCAGAGACGAGATTGAAAAAAGAACAGAGATGCTGAATGCAGCCAAGTCTCAGCTGGAGCAGGGGGCCCAGATGCTGGCGGATGGTCAGGCTCAGATCGAGGAGAACCGCAGAGAGCTGGAAGCGGGAAAACAGCAGCTGGAAGATGCCAAGTCTCAGCTGGCCGCAGGCTGGCAGCAGATTAACAGTAATAAGGCAAAGCTTGCTTCCTCCCGGGAGGAGCTTTTGCGGGGGCAGGCACAGCTGGATGAAGGACGCCAGACTCTGGCGGATTCCAGACAGAAGCTTGCAGACGGAGAACAGAAGATTGCGGAGGCGGAAGCCACAATCGCAGAAAATGAGCAGAAGATCAAAGACGGCTGGGAGGACTACCGGGAAGGCAAGAAAGAGGCAGCGGATCAGATCAAGGAAGGCGAGGCGGAGATCGCAGATGCGGAGGAGACTTTGACAGAAGCGAAGCAGGATCTGGCGGATGCAGAGGAGGAGATCCGTAAGATCGAAGTACCTTCCTGGTATGTGGATGATCGAAACGTGCTGACCGAATACAGCGGTTTTGGGGAGAACGCAGACCGGATGACCAATATTGGCCGGGTATTCCCGGTGCTGTTTTTCCTGGTAGCGGCTCTGATCAGCCTGACCACTATGACCAGAATGGTGGAGGAGGAGCGAACCCAGATCGGCACCATGAAGGCTCTTGGCTACAGCAAAAAGGATATTATGTCCAAATATATCAAGTATGCGCTGTATGCTACCCTGGGAGGCAGCGTGTTCGGTTTCCTGGTGGGGGAAAAGATTCTCCCGTATATTATTATTGTAGCCTACGGCATGATGTATCAGCATCTGCCACAGATCATCATTCCCTACCACTGGCAGTATGGAGCAATGGCGATGGGGGCATCGCTGGTATGTACGCTGGGAGCCACCCTGTCAGCCTGCTCTAAAGAGCTGGCCGCAACTCCGGCGGTGTTGATGAGGCCTCCTTCTCCCAAGGAGGGAAAGCGGGTGCTTTTGGAGCGGCTTCCCTTCCTGTGGAAACGGCTGAGTTTTACCTGGAAGTCTACTGTGCGGAATCTGTTCCGGTATAAGAAGCGGTTTTTTATGACTGTCATCGGTATCGGAGGCTGTATGGCGCTTCTGCTGGTGGGCTTTGGCCTTAACGATTCCATTATGGGGATTGATGATCTCCAGTACGGACAGCTGCAGTTTTATGACACCATGGTGATCTTGAATGAAGATGCGGACAGTCAGGAGGAGAAGGAGCTGGAGGACTATCTGGCAGGAGAAGGACAGATCACCGGAACAAAAAAGATCTACGCAAAGAAGATCAACACAGATCATGGAAAGAAGGAGTATTCACCCTATCTGTATGTGCCGGAAAATACGGAAGATCTGGAACAGTTCATGATCTTCCGGGACCGGGAGACCCATGAGACGTATGAGCTTACAGACGAAGGCGCCATTGTTACAGAAAAACTGGCAAAGATGCTGGAAGTCCAGGTGGGGGATACGATCACTGTGACAGACAGCAGCAGGGGGGAGCTTCAGATCCCGGTGGCAGCGATCTGTGAAAATTATCTGATGCATTACATATACCTAACCCCTGGTTTGTATGAAGAAGTGTACGGGGAGACTCCAAAGTACAATACGATTTTGGTCAATATGGAGGCAGAGGAAGCGCAGATTCAGGAGCTTGGCAAAGCCATTTTAAACCAGGAGGCTGCTTTGAGCGTTACCTATACCAACTCTGTGGCAGAGCAGATGGATCATATGCTGGGCGCTTTGAATATCGTGATCGCAGTGCTGATCATCTCCGCAGGAATGCTGGCTTTTGTGGTGCTTTACAACCTGAACAATATCAATATCAATGAACGGAAGCGGGAGCTGGCTACCATCAAGGTGCTGGGCTTCTACGATCCTGAAGTGGCAGCTTATGTGTACCGGGAAAATATTCTGCTGACTCTTATTGGAACCGGAGTGGGGATCTTTCTTGGAAGTCTGCTTCACCGGTACACCATCACTACCGTAGAGGTAGATGCCTGTATGTTCGGCAGAAATATTGATCTTTTAAGCTTTGTGTACGGCAGTCTGTTTACCTTCGGTTTCTCTGCCTTTGTAAACTTTGTCATGTACTTTAAACTGAAGAAAATCGATATGGTAGAGTCTTTAAAGAGTGTGGAATAAAGTAACGGAAGCGTAGAATAAAGGTGTGGCAGAAGGAAAAAAAACGTGATATGATAGAGAGCGAAAAAGGCCGCACAGTCAAAGCTGTGTAATTTAAGAAAAAGGAAAGGATAGAAGTATGAATACACTGGAATTGCAAAAGATGGCGAACGAAGTTCGCAAGGGCATTATTACTGCGGTACATAGTGCAAAGGCCGGTCATCCGGGCGGCTCCCTTTCAGCAGCCGATCTGTTTACGTATCTGTATTTTGAAGAGATGAATATTGATCCTGAGAAACCGGATGATCCGGACAGAGACCGTTTTGTGCTGTCGAAGGGACATACGGCTCCCGGGTATTATTCCGCTCTGGCTCACAGAGGATATTTTCCGGTGGAGGATCTTCCCACACTGCGTCACATCGGCTCTCATCTGCAGGGACATCCCTGTATGCAGCACACCCCGGGAGTGGATATGTCTTCCGGTTCTCTGGGACAGGGGATTTCTGCTGCGGCAGGTATGGCGCTCTCAGCCAAGATGAGCGGCAAAGATTATCGTGTCTATACGCTGTTAGGCGACGGAGAGATTCAGGAAGGTCAGGTCTGGGAGGCTGCCATGTTCGCAGGCCACAGAAAACTGGACAACCTGGTTGTGATTGTGGATAACAACGGACTTCAGATTGACGGAAATATCGCAGACGTGTGTTCCCCCTATCCCATTGACAAGAAGTTTGAGGCCTTTCAGTTCCATGTGATCAATGTGGCAGATGGAAATGATATGGATCAGCTTCGGGCTGCGTTCAAAGAGGCAAGAGAGGTAAAGGGAATGCCGGTTGCCATTATTATGAAGACTGTGAAAGGCAAAGGAGTTTCCTTCATGGAGGATAAGGCAGAGTGGCACGGCGCTGCACCCAATGATGAGCAGTTTGCTGTGGCTATGGCAGATTTAGAGAAAGTGGGGGAAGCATTATGTCAGAAATAAAGAAGATCGCGACAAGAGAAAGCTACGGAAAAGCCCTGGCAGAGCTGGGACATGAACATGAAAATCTGGTGGTGCTGGATGCGGATCTGGCAGGAGCCACCAAGACAGGCATTTTTAAGAAAGAATTCCCGGAGCGTCATATTGACTGCGGTATCGCAGAGTGCGATATGATGGGCATTGCCGCAGGACTGGCTACCACAGGCAAGGTTCCTTTTGCCAGCAGCTTCGCCATGTTTGCAGCAGGGAGAGCCTTTGAACAGGTGCGCAATTCCATCGGTTATCCCCACCTGAATGTAAAGATCGGCGCTACTCATGCAGGTATTTCTGTGGGAGAGGATGGAGCAACCCATCAGTGCAACGAGGATCTGGCCCTTATGAGAACCATCCCAGGCATGGTAGTGATCAACCCCTCCGATGATGTGGAAGCAAGAGCAGCCGTAAGGGCAGCTTATGAGCATGAAGGGCCGGTTTACCTGCGCTTCGGCCGCCTGGCAGTTCCGGTGATCAATGACCGTCCGGATTATCAGTTTGAGATCGGAAAGGGAATTACCTTAAGAGAAGGTACGGATCTGACCATTGTAGCTACCGGACTTTGCGTATCCGGGGCCCTGGAAGCGGCAGAGAAGCTGGCAGCAGAGGGCGTGTCCGCTGAAGTGATCAACATTCATACCATCAAGCCTCTGGACAAAGAGCTGATCGCTGCTTCTGCTAAGAAGACCGGCAAGGTAGTGACTGCGGAGGAGCACTCTGTGATCGGCGGTTTGGGAAGCGCAGTCTGCGAGGCGCTGTGTGAGTCCGCACCGGTTCCTGTTCTGAGAATTGGTGTGAAGGACACCTTCGGAGAGTCCGGTCCTGCTGCCGCTCTGCTGACCAAGTATCAGCTGGATGGCCAGGGAATCTACGATCAGATCAAAGAGTGGCTGTAAAAGGACAGAGCGACTGCTTTGCAGACTGCTTCCAGACCGGGGAGAAGGTCAGATAGCAGGCAGCCAAAATCAAGCTGGTTGCAAAGCGGGGCAGTTGTGGAGAAAGAGGCTTGTGACTGTTCCCGGTCAGAACGCCAAAATCCGTGGATCATAGAATAAGACGGTTACAATAAAAAGAGGACGCTGCAGAATACAGACAGCTTACAGTTACGGTGTTTGAAAATCATTTCCACACCAGTGACTGCGGCCGAAGTATTTTGCAGCGTCCTCTTTTACGCTTCTTTCTTCAGTCTTTCCATCAGCCAGGGAAGGGTAGTTTCAAAATTTACCCCGTAATCATGGGAAGTGGGATCTGCGATGGTGACACCGATGGTTCTGGCGGTGTATTCGCAGGCAATCTGAGTGGCATCCGGAAGGCTGCCGCCGTTCATCAGCCCTCCCAGGAGAGTACTGGCGAAGAGATCCCCGGTTCCGTGGTAATTGCGGGGCATTTGTTCGGTCTCACAGAGGAAGGTCTCTTTGGTGGCTGTCTCCATTCCCATGGCACCGATGCGCCCGGGGGCGGAAGAAACGCCGGTAAGGATCACATGTCTTGGGCCCAGTTCTCCAAGAGCCAGCAGCAGTTCTGAGAGATATCCTTCATCCTGAGTCTCACGGTAAGGGATACCGGTGAGGAAAGAGGCCTCTGTGATATTGGGGACGATCACATCCGCCTTTCCGCACAGCTTTGCCATCTCCTTTGCAAAATCAAGATCAAATCCCGCATAGAGTTTTCCGTTATCTGCCATAACCGGATCAATGAATACCATGGTATCTTCTCCACGTTTAAATTCATCCATCAGTTGTCCGGAGAGGCTGATCTGTTCGAAGGAGCCCAGGTAGCCGGTGTAAATAGCGTCAAAGGTAAAGCCTTCTTTTTTCCAGTGATCCGCAATCGGACGAATCTGATCTGTCAGATCAGCAAAGGTGAAGCCGCTGAACATGGTGTGAGTGGATAGGACGGCAGTGGGAAGTACGGCTGTCTCAATGCCCATGGCGGAGAGTACCGGAAGGGCTACGGTAAGGGAACATTTTCCTACACAGGAAATATCCTGGATGGTTACAATGCGTTTCATAAATTACCTCCTCATAGAAGAATGGTCATGCTTCCAAAGCAGATAGGAGAGGATGTTGCAAAATAATGGCTCCAGCGGAGAAGCAGACTCTGTTTTGACATTCCTTGATAAGACTATTATAATAAAAAGTGAATATATAAAAATAACCAAAAAGAGAAAAAATAATAAGGTCAGATGGAGGGGATATGCTTACATATTCATTTGAGAAGATAGGAAAAGAGAGTCTCTACGAATATTTGTATAAATGCATTCGCCGGGATATTTTAACCGGAAAGATTCAGGCAGGAGAGAAGCTGCCTTCCAAGCGCAGTTTTGCCAGAAATTTGGGGATCAGCGTGATCACAGTAGAGAACGCTTATGCTCAGTTGGTGGCAGAAGGGTATATCAGTTCTGTGCCAAAGTCGGGCTATTATGCGGCAAACCTTCCCTGGATTTTAGAGAGAAAAGAGGAAGCACAGCGCTTCCCAGAGCCAGGAAAGAGGGAAGCGGAGGAAGCACAGCGTTTTCCAGAGCCGGGGAAGAGGGAAGCGGAGAAAGCACGGCGTTTTCCAGAGCCGGGGAAGAGGGAAGCGGAGAAAGCACAGCGTTTTCCAGAGCCAGGGAAGAGGGCGCTGGAGGAAAAAGAGTTTCCGGGGGCGGCATGGAGGAAAGACGCAGAGGAAACATCATTTTCTGCAGAAACGAAAAAAGCCGTCTGCACAGCCGGCCAGATCCGGGAGAAGGGAGAAGCTTCCATTTTGGCAGATCTGGTGAGCAGCCGGACCGATCCGGCTCAGTTTCCTTTTGCCGTGTGGGCAAAGCTGCTGCGCAGAGTCCTCTCGGAACAGCAGGAAGAACTGATGGAGAATGCTCCCGGAGCAGGCGTGAGAAAGCTGCGGCAGGCTATCGCAGAATATCTGGGGCAGTACCAGGGGATGCAGGTGAGTGAGGAGCAGCTTTTTATTGGCGCAGGAACCGAGTATCTTTACGGTCTGCTGATTCAGCTTCTGGGGCAGGAGAAAATCTATGGGCTGGAGGATCCCGGATATTTAAAGACAGGAAGAATTTATGAGAGCCATCAGGTAAAGACGGTGTATATTCCCATGGATGAGCGGGGAATGCAGCCAAAGGAGCTGGAAAAGAGCGGCGCAGATGTGATCCACCTTTCGCCTTCCCATCATTATCCTACCGGTATTACCATGCCCATTGGCCGCCGCTATGAGCTGCTTTCGTGGGCGGAGGAGAAAGAAGGCCGTTACATTATAGAGGATGACTATGACTGTGAGTTCCGGCTGGCAGGGCGTCCCATTCCTCCTTTGCAGAGTATTGACCAAAAGGGGAAAGTGATTTATATGAACACCTTTACCAAAAGCCTGGCTTCCACTATCCGCATCAGCTACATGGTGCTGCCCTGGGAGCTTTTGCAGCGTTTCCGGGAGAAGCTGGGATTTTATGCCTGCACAGTGTCCAATTTTGAGCAGTACACCCTGGCGGAATTTATCGGAGGCGGATATTTTGACAAGCATATTAACCGGAAACGCAATTATTACAGAAGCAAAAGGGATCGGCTTCTGGCAGCGGTGGGCGGGAGCGGCCTGGGAGATCGGGTGAGAATTCATGGGGCGGATGCAGGGCTGCATTTTCTTATGGAAGTGGATACGGAACTTACAGACCGGGAACTGGTGAGCCGGGCGGAACGGGAGGGCATCCGTATTGCCTGCCTGTCCCAGTATTTTTATCAGGGTGAGAAGGATCTGGCAGCCGGATATCATCATCAGGTATTGATCAACTACGGAGCCCTGGAGGAGGATAAGATCCCTTTGGTAGTCCGGGGATTGAGCAGAGCCTGGTTTGGGGAACAGGATCCATGAGAAGCCCATTGGCTGCTTCGACGGTATCATTTTGCGTGCAGAAATCTGTCGTTTCTACTGGAAATATGGCAGTAAAGATGGTATAGTAGCAATGAATTGTTTTCTTTTGGAGGAAAGTAGAAAAGTGAAGATCATAATCGTAGGTTGTGGAAAAGTGGGAGAGACCCTTGCGGCTGTTTTAAGCCAGGAGGGCTATGACATAACTATTATTGATAAGCGGGAAGATGTGGTAGAAAATCTTTGCAATCAGTATGATATTATGGGGTATGTGGGAAATGGTGCCAGCCATTCTGTTCAGATGGAAGCAGGGATTGAGCAGGCAGATCTGATGATCGCAGTGACAGGCTCGGATGAGCTGAATCTGCTTTGCTGTCTCATTGCCAAAAAAGCAGGTGACTGTCAGACCATTGCCCGGGTAAGAAAACCGGAGTACAACAGTGAATTGGGATTTTTGAAGGAAGAACTGGGTTTGGCTATGGTGATCAATCAGGAGCTGGCGGCAGCCATGGAGATTGCCAGAGTGCTGAAGTTTCCGTCTGCGATTGAGATCGATACCTTCTCAAAGGGACGGGTAGAGTTGCTGCGGTTCAAGATCCCGGGGGATTCTATTCTGGATCAGATGAATCTGGTGGATATGCACAGCAGGCTAAGATGCAATGTTCTGGTGTGTACCGTGGAGCGGGAAGGGCAGGTTGTGATTCCCAGAGGCGATTATATGCTGCGGGCCGGAGATGTGATTTCTATTGTGGCCTCGCCCAAGGACGAAGCTATCTTTTTTAAGAAAATCGGGTTTCATACCAATCAGGTTAAAAATGTGCTTATCGCAGGAGGAGGAGAGATTTCCTACTATCTCAGCAAGATTCTTACTGCTTCGGGAATTCAGGTGAAGCTGGTGGAGAAAAAGCTGGAGAGGTGTGAAGAGCTGTGCGAGCTTTTGCCAAAAGTTGCCGTTATTCATGGGGACGCCACCAATAAGCAGCAGTTAGAGGCAGAGGGCATCCTCCAGGCGGAAGGATTTGTGGCGCTGACTAATTTTGAGGAGGAAAATGTGATTCTCTCTCTTTATGCCCGGAAACGGGGAGTCCGCAAAATCGTCACCAAGATCAACCGGTTTGTGTTTGATGAGGTGATCGAGAGCCTGGATCTGGACACCACAGTCTGTCCCAGAGATATTACGGCGGAGTATATTCTTCAGCATGTACGGGCAATGAAAAATTCTATTGGAAGCAATGTGGAGACCCTTCACAGGATCATTGACAATAAGGCGGAGGCTTTGGAATTTGTGGTTCGGAGCAACTTCCGCCGTATGAATATGCCTTTGCAGGAGCTTCCCATCAAACCGGAGATCCTGGTGGCCTGCATTAACCGGAACGGACAGGTGATTCTGCCAAGAGGTAAGGATGTGATGCAGGAGGGAGACACTGTGATCGTGATTACTGCAAAAAAGGGATTGAATGACATTAATGATATTTTTGAGTAGGATGCGGAAATGAATTATAGAATGATCTTGTATGTTTTGGGCTGGATTTTAAATTTTGAGGCGTTTTTTCTTCTGCCTGCCTGGGTTACCGGACTGCTCTATCAGGAGGAGGCTGCGTCCAGCCTGTTGGCGGCAGCCGGTTTGTGCCTGGCACTGGGGCTTTTGATTACGCACAGGAAACCGAAGCGGATGCAGATTTATGCCAGGGAGGGTTTTGTAATCGTAGCATTGTCCTGGCTGGTGCTGAGCTTTTTTGGGGCGCTGCCCTTTGTATTTTCCGGTTACATTCCTTCCATGGTGGACGCCATGTTTGAGACAGTATCCGGTTTTACCACCACAGGAGCCAGCATCCTTTCCGATGTGGAGGCTTTGCCCAAGTGCCTGCTGTTCTGGAGAAGCTTTACCCACTGGATCGGCGGCATGGGGGTGCTGGTGTTTGTGATTGCGATTCTGCCTTTGGCGGGAGGCAGCAATATGTACCTGATGAAGGCAGAAAGTCCGGGCCCCTCTGTGAAGAAGCTGGTTCCCAGAGTGAGGAGCACGGCCATGACCCTGTATGTGATGTACCTGGTGATTACGGTGGCGGAGATTATATTATTGCTGGCAGGAGGAATGCCTGTATTTGATTCTCTTACCATTGCCTTCGGCACCGCCGGAACGGGAGGATTCGGTATTAAAAATGACAGTATGGCAGGATATTCCACCTATCTGCAGGTGGTTGTTACGGTATTTATGATCCTGTTCGGCGTGAATTTTAATCTGTATTATCTGATCTATAAAAAGAAATGGAAAGAGATCCGAAACTGCAGCGAAGTGTTTGCCTATTTGGGCATCATCGGAGCGTCCATTTTACTGATTACCTGGAATATCCGGGGGATGTATCAGGGGACGGGAACCGCTCTGAAGGATGCGGCGTTTCAGGTGGGTTCTATTATTACTACCACTGGTTACTCCACTGCGGACTTTGATCTGTGGCCGTCTTTCTCCAAATCCATTTTGGTGCTGCTGATGTTTATCGGCGCCTGCGCAGGCAGTACGGGAGGCGGCATTAAGGTTTCCAGAGTGGTGATTATGCTGAAGACCGTTACGAAAGAACTTTATACGTTTGTCCATCCCAACACGGTTCGGAAGATTAAGGTGGAGGGAAAACAGCTGGAGCACGCGGTGCTTCGGGCTACCAATGTGTTTATTATGGCCTATTTGGCGGTATTTGTGATTTCTGTTCTGCTGGTGTCTCTGGATAATTTTGACATGACCACCAATTTTACCGCAGTGGCGGCTACGCTGAATAATATTGGACCAGGTCTCTCGGCAGTAGGGCCTGCGGCCAACTTCGGGGTGCTGTCAGATTTTTCCAAGATTGTTCTCACTTTTGATATGCTGGCCGGCAGGCTGGAGCTGTTTCCGGTGCTGATTCTGTTCTCCTGGAGAACATATAAGAAATAAGCAGGAAAACCGGAAGTTTGAATGACAGCCAATTTTGGTTGCTGTGGATGAACTGCTGCATTTTTTACAGCAAAGCAGGAAACAGAGGCGGACTCTGGGGAAAAAATCCAGGATTTCCAGGGCTTTTAGGGTTTTACGGACAGGAAATAAGAAGAAATTCATAGACATGATGATTGAGGTATGGTAGACTAAAATAAGGTTTATACGTAACCGTTCAGCCATAACAGCTCGAATGGACTGTTATGGCTGAACATCATATACAAGGTGCGCAAAAGTTTTGTTTTCAAACCAGTTTGAGCTCAGATTTTTATGGCTTTGTATATGGCCGAACGGTTACGTTTACACTTTGCAAATTGCAGATATGAGGTGACAAAAGTGGATAAGAATGAATACAACCTGAGATTAGAGGAAATTGACGCATACGTCAGTCAGGGAAATTACAGTGAGGCTGCCAAGGCTGCGGATACCATTGACTGGAGAAGAGTGAGAAACGTCCGCACACTCTGTATGATCAGCGAAATATATGAGGCAGATCATCGGTATGAGGACAGTAAGGCGCTGCTTTTGCGGGCATACCGCCGCTCGCCGGTGGGACGGGCGATCCTTTACCGGCTGGTGGAAGTGACCATTCAATTAAAGCAGTTTGATGAAGCCATTGAATACTATTCGGAGTATGTCCAGGCAGCACCTCATGATAATAATAAATACATTTTGAAATATAAGATTTATAAGGGAAGAGGTTCTTCCCTGGATGAGCAGATTGATATTCTGAAGGAATATTTAAGTCAGGAATATACAGAAAAATGGGCCTATGAGCTGGCAAAGCTGTATCAGCAGGCAGACCGGATCCCGGAATGTCTGGCGGCCTGCGATGATCTGGTGCTGTGGTTCCACAGCGGGAAATATGTGATTAAGGCGCTGGAGCTGAAACGCCGCTATACGGCTCTTACTCCCAAGCAGCAGGAGATTTATGATCATCGGTTTGATGAGGCAGCTCCGGAAGGGTACGAGGACGAGACCAGACTTGGCCAGGAAAAACAGATTGTGGAGACCACAGAGGATAAGCTGGCGGAGACGATTCTGGAGGATGCCCAGAAAGAGATCGCTCAGTCTGTGGCTCAGACCAGGCAGGAGGAGTCGTCTCCCTCTGAAGGAAAGAAAGAAGACAGAGCAGAAACGGCTGACCAGGATACAGATGAAGCGGAAGTATCCAGACAGGGCGCTGATAAGGCAGAGGCAGACGGTCAGGAAGCCGACGAGGCGGCAGGAAGTCCCTTTGATGAGCCGGTGAAGGATGCGAAAGAATTTGACGAGGAATTGAATAAATATAATACCCAGGATCTTCAGACTGAGCTGGTAAAGAGCATGCGGGAGATCATCTACGGCGTAGGCGGACGCAGGGAAGAATCCGACATGCCGGATCCGGAGGATTCGGTGATTCAGCAGTCCAAGCAGGAGCAGGAAGCCGGGATGGACTCAAAAGAGGATGAGCCGTCGCTTAAGATGCCTTCCAGAATGCAGTTCCAGGCTAAGACCGGGAAACCGTCAGCAGGGAAGCTTTCCATTGATGATATTCTTCTTTCCATGGGAGAGCGGGGAGATGCGGTGCGTGAGGCAGCTGCCAAAGCTGCGGCAGGTATCAAGGCGCCTGCCAATGGTGTGGTTTCCGCTATGGATGAAGCCCTGATAGGAATGGGTGTGGAAGTGAAAAAGGAACCGGAGGCTCCTGAAAAAGAGAGTATAGCGGAGGCCGTGGCCAAAGGCGTGGGCAGCGCAGTAGAGAGACTTGGACAGATGGCTGAGATGGAGGAACTTCCAGGAATGGAGGAGACACTAGAGACCGGGAATGCAAAGGAGAGTAAAGAGACTTTTGAGGATCTGGCCACAGCCAAGACCAGAAGAATTCCCACAGATGAGATTGCAGAGATCCATGCTTCTTTTGGCTTGGACGAGGACGGTAGAAGGGTGAATTTCCAGACGGAGGAGCAGGAGCCGGAAAAAGGCCAGGCAGAAGTAGAGCGCTTTCCAAAACAGGGCCGGCCAGGAACGTGCCAAAGGACGGAAACGGCAGGGACGGTACCGCCAGAAATGGCTCCCATGCCGGGAGAGGAAAATCCAAGGACTCAGAGTTTCACAGAAGAGTCCGGGGCGGAGCGGCCTTTGGAAGGACAGCCTCAGAAAACTCAGGATTCCAGTAAGGTAAGCCGGATGGAGAGACCGGCAGGAAAGCGTCAGCGGAAGGGGCAGCCCTCTTATGGGAACGGCCCAAGACTGAAAGATTATCAGCGGGATTTGTTTGCGGGCTTCCTTGAGATCCAGAATATGGAGTCCCAGATCGCTTCTGCCATTCTTCAGGCAGGGCAGAAGGGAGAGGATCGGACCTCAAGAACCGGGAACGTGCTGATTTTCGGAGGCCATGGATGCGGAAAGACCACCATTGCCACCGGGCTTGCAAAAGCCATTGCCCAGGAAAAGGGTAATCAGTTTGTGAAGATGGCTAAGATTTATGCTTCTGACTTTAACCGGAAGGATATTGCCTCCACCATAGCGAAGATCGCAGGAGGCACTTTGATTATTGAGGAGGCGGGAGATCTGGAGGACGGCGTGGTGGATCAGCTTACCACAGCGATGGAATTCCGCACAGACGGACTGATCATTATTCTGGAGGATGAGCAGAAATACCTTCATGATCTTCTGATGCGTCATCCCAGATTTACCATGAAGTTTACGGCGCAGATCTTTATCCCTGTATTCACCATCGATGAGCTGGTGAATTTTGGCGAGATCTATGCAGGGGATCAGGATTACGTATTCAGCGATGCTGCGGCAGAATCTCTGTATGAGCGCATCGGTGCAGTGGCTGCCCAGGGAGAAGCCATCTCCATCACCAATGTGATTGAGCTGGTGGATCGGGCAATACATAAATCCAACAAGTTCTTCCGGAAGCTCACAGCCGGAAGAAGCCGTTATGATGAGAACAACTGCATTGTTCTTCAGGAAAAAGATTTTAGATAAAAATAACTCCGGCGGTATCTTTTCGGGTGATGTTTCTCCGAAAATCCGCCGGAGTTATTATTTTGCAGCATCCCCTTTAATTTCAAAGTAAAAATCTCTCACAGGCTTCTGAGCAAAACAGAAAAAGAGCCTGTGAGAGATTTTTCTATTGATTTTCTTATAAAAATATGTATAATTATATCTGTTTGTTTCTTTTTAACTTTAAGTTTAATAATATTAAACAAAATAAAGGGAAAAGAAGAACTATACAACAAAAAGTTTAATGAAGTTAAACAGGGAGGTGTGATGGTGGATATCGGCAAGAAGCTCAAGGAGCTTCGCCTGCAGAATGATCTGACGCTGGGAGATCTGGCGTCTCGAAGTGAGCTGACCAAGGGATTCTTATCTCAGGTGGAGCGGAATCTTACGACCCCCAGTATCGCCACTCTGGAGGATATTCTGGAAGCCCTTGGCAGTAATCTGTCGGACTTTTTCCATGAGGAGGAAGAAAAACAGATTGTATTTCCCACAGAGGATTTCTTTGTAGACGAGAAGGAAGATTACAGGATACAGTGGGTGATCCCTAATGCACAGAAAAATCAGATGGAGCCCATCTTACTGACGCTGTACCCTCATAAGAGAAGTCAGGAGATGGTGGCCTTCCAGGGAGAAGAGTTCGGATATGTGCTGAAAGGCGCGGTCACTATTGTGCGGGGAAATAAAAAGTATAAGGCAAAGACAGGGGAGACCTTCTACATGGATGGAAGGGCCAGCCATTACCTGTATAATCACGGGAACAGTGAGGCAAGAGTGCTGTGGATCACTACGCCCCCCATGTTCTGAGAAAGGGATATGAGATGGAAGAGAAAAAAATCATAGAGTTTCGCAATATTGTGAAAAACTTTGACGGCCAGATTATTCTGAAGGGAATCAATCTGGACATTTATGAAAAGGAATTTGTAACGCTGCTTGGGCCCAGTGGCTGTGGAAAAACCACTCTGCTGCGGATCCTGGGAGGTTTTCTGGACGCAGACGAGGGCCAGGTGATCTTCGATGGGGAGGAGATCAGTAAAAAACCTCCCTATGAGCGGGAACTGAATACGGTATTTCAGAAGTATGCCCTGTTTCCCCATCTGAATGTGTATGAGAATATCGCTTTTGGCCTGAAGTTAAAAAAGGTGAGCAAGGACATCATTGATCAGAAAGTGATGAAGATGCTGAAGCTGATCGGTCTGGAGGGGTATGAGAAGAAAAATACCACCCTGCTTTCCGGCGGCCAGCAGCAGAGAGTGGCGATTGCAAGAGCCCTGGTGAATGAGCCGAAGGTGCTGCTTTTGGATGAGCCTCTGGCAGCTCTGGATTTGAAATTGAGGAAGGAGATGCAGTATGAGCTGAAGCGGATTCAGCAGGAGGTGGGGATTACCTTCATTTTTGTGACCCATGATCAGGAGGAGGCTTTGACCATGTCCGATAAGATCGTGGTGATGAACAATGGAGAGATCCAGCAGGTAGGCTCTCCGGAGGATATTTACAATGAGCCTGCCAACCGGTTTGTGGCTAATTTCATTGGGGAGAGCAACATTATCCCGGGAGTTATGCTGGAGGACTATCAGGTTCAGTTTGATGATAAAGTGTTTGAGTGCGTTGACTTTGGATTTAAAGAGCGGGAGGCAGTGGATGTGGTGATCCGTCCCGAGGATATCGACATTGTGGATGTGAAAGAGGGGAAACTGACTGGAGAGGTACTGAGTGTACTCTTTAAGGGCGTCCACTATGAGATCATTGTGGAGACAGTGCCTGGTACCAGCGTTTCCGTATACATGCGGGTCATCCGGAATCAGGATGTGACCAGCGCAGACGGGAAGGAAAAGATCAGCGCCAACAATTTCTATGTGGATGTGGACGATGTAGAGAATCTGGACGACAAAGAGGTGATTGCCCTGTCCAACGCTCAGGCCTGGAGGGTGGAAGATGAAGAGTACGTCTCCATTGCCAAGGTGGAATATCAGGTGTCCAGAGAGGAGGGACAGTATCCCGTTACCTTCACTACAGCCAACGGAACCAGCATTGAGCGCACCATTTTTGTGGTAGATCAGCCCTTTGTGAAAAATGAGAAGGCCAATGAGGCAGTGATGGCCTTTAATTTCCAGAAAACAGTGGACGAGATTTTAGAGTCCCAAGCTCTGGATACGGATCTGAAAACCTGGGCCAATGCTCAGGCCTGGAAGTTAAGCGACGAGAATCAGAGCGTAGATCTCAGCGTGGACTATGACTTTGAACCGGAGACGGTAAAGGAGGGAATTTATAAAATTACCTTCTGGACTACCGGGCGGGAGCTGAAAATCCATACAACGGATTATTCCAAGGAAGGTCAGGAGGTCGGCCTGACATTCTTCCCGGAGGATATCCATGTGATGTCAAAGGTGGGATACTGATGAAGAAGTTTTCGCAGCTGGCGCTGCCTTACATTGTCTGGGCGATTTTGATGCTGGTGCTTCCTATGGGACTGATCGCAGTCTACTCCTTTATGGAGCATGGGAACAGCGTCATTCCGTTCTCCTTTACGCTGGAGCACTATGTCACATTTTTTACCGACCCTGATTTTTTGCTGATCCTCTGGCGCTCCATCTGGATTGCAGTAAAAACCACCCTTCTGTGTCTGCTCCTTGGCTATCCCGCTGCCTATTTTATAGCCAGAAGCCGGGAGAAGGTGCAGAATATCCTGATTCTGTGCATCACTATCCCTATGTGGATCAATATGCTGGTGAGAACCTATGCCTGGATTGGCCTGCTCAGCGATGGAGGCCTGATCCAGCGGGTGCTTGGCTTTTTCGGGCTGGGAGACATAGAGCTTCTTTATACCGAAGGGGCGGTCCTTCTTGGAATGGTGTACAACTTTCTGCCCTTTATGATCCTGCAGATCCAGACCTCCCTAAGCAAGATGGACAATTCCTTGCTGGAGGCCAGCGCAGATCTGGGGGCCACGCCTGGAGAGACCTTCCGGCGAGTGACGCTGCCTTTGTCGCTGCCGGGAGTCATCAATGGAATCACCTTAGTATTTCTGCCTGCGGTCAGCTCCTTCTTTATCCCTAAGCTTCTGGGAGGAGGCCAGTATTTCCTGATTGGAAACATGATTGAAAATCAGTTTATCACAGTGGGCGAATGGAACTTTGGAAGCGCTATCTCCATGATCATGGCAGTGATCATGATGCTTTTGATGATGCTGGTGCGCAAGGTAGAAGTGCGCAACCAGGGCGGAAAGGAGGAGTGATCATCATGAAGAAAGGCAACCGTTCTTTTGGGAAAATCCTGATGGCAGTGATGATTCTCTTCTTTTATCTGCCCATTGGCTATATGATCGTCTTTTCCTTTAACGAAGGAAAATCCCTCACCAACTTTACGGGATTTTCTCTTCGCTGGTATCAGCATATGCTGGAATCCGGAGATATGATGGAGGCCCTCTATACCACCTTCAGCGTGGCTTTGATCGCCACCTTTGTCTCCACTGTGGTGGGCACTATCGCAGCCATCGGTCTGAGCAAGTCCAAAAAGATTGTGAGAAACCTGGTGGAGCAGGTGAACAATCTGCCCATGATGAACCCGGAGATCGTGACAGCCATCGGATTTATGCTGCTGTTCATTACTTTCCGAGTGGAAAAAGGCTACATGACCATGCTGCTGGCCCACATTGCCTTCTGCATCCCCTATGTGATGCTGTCGGTGATGCCAAAGATCCGAGCTCTGGATCCGAACCTGGCAGATGCGGCTATGGATCTGGGGGCAACGCCCTGGACTGCTCTGGTGAAGGTGATCGTGCCTCAGATCACACCGGGGATCGTATCCGGCGCCCTCATTGCCTTTACCATGTCCGTGGATGACTTTATCATCTCCTATTTCGTCACTGGGCGGGGAGTGAAAAATCTGAGTATCATGGTGTACACCATGAGCAAGCGGGTAAACCCCAGCATCAATGCGATCTCCACCCTTGTGGTGCTGATTATTACTCTTGCTCTGGTGCTGATCAATGTGGTGCCTCTGGTGGCAGCCAGAAGGGAGAAACAGGAGAACACCGGAAAGCGGCGCGCTCTTCCCTGGGCGGCCGCAGCCGCAGCTGCGGTTGTAGTGATCACAGTTGCTCTGAAATTTGGAGGAGGCAGCCTGGATCGGCCTTTTGAGGGGCAGACGCTGCATCTCTATAACTGGGGAGAGTATACCGGAGAAAATATCCTGAAGGATTTTGAGGAAGCCACAGGTGCCTCTGTGGTAATGGAGAATTTTGATTCCAACGAGCAGATGTATATTAAGGTGGCCAACGGGGAGTCCTACGATGTGCTGGTGCCCAGTGATTATATGATCCAGAGGCTGATCTCTGAAGATCTTTTACAAAAGCTGGATCCGGAACTTATCGACTGCATGGATCTTCTTACTGAGGATGTGAAAAATCTTCCTTATGATCCTGGCAATGAGTATTCCGTTCCTTACTTCTGGGGCACTGTGGGAATTGTGTACGACAAGACCAAGGTGGACGAGAAGGATCTGAAGGAGCAGGGGTATAATATTTTCCTGAATGAGAAATACAAAGGCGATATCTACCTGTACGATTCGGAGCGAGATTCCTTTATGATGGCGCTGAAAGCTCTTGGTTATTCCATGAACACAGAGAATGAGCAGGAGCTTCAGGAAGCCTATGACTGGCTGGTACAGTGCGTACAGACCATGGAGCCGGAGATCGTGACGGATGAAATCATTGACAATATGGCTCAGGGAAGGAAAGCGCTGGGTCTGATCTATTCCGGCGACGCCACCTATGTGATGGCTGAAAATGAGAACATGGGGTATTATATGCCCGAGACGGGAACCAACATCTGGTCCGATGCCATGGTAATCCCAAAGAATGCCAGGAATCCCAAGCTGGCCCACGCCTTTATCAATTTTGCTTCCAGCTATGAAGGCGCTTATGATAACTCCAGCTATGTTGGCTATACTTCAGCCAACCAGGAGGTTATGGATACCCTCTATGGGGAGGGGGGCGATTATGAAGGACTGAATTCCTACCTGCCCCGCTCCGGCAACCCCCTGGATGAGGTGTTTGTATACAATGAAAAAACAAAGCAGATCATCAGCAATCTGTGGAGCCGGGTAAAGATCGCAGCCAGCAACGCATAGTGGACATGATTTATACCAGCCCCTCCGCCATAAGCCACTGAGCTTCATCTCTTAAGGTTTCTGCGTAGGGGCGGGTATGATAGCCCAGCTCCCTCTCCGCTTTCGAGTAATCAAACCGGTTATTGCGATCCAGATTGTAGACCGCGAAGCGGGTCATTAAAGGTTTTTTGCCGGTGCGTTTTGCCTTTTTCTCCATGAAGTCAGCCAGACGGTAAGCCGTTTTGACGGGCACATAAAACAGCGGCCTCCGGCAGCCGCTGGAAGCATGGAGCATCCGGCATACTTCTTTTAAAGTCACTTCTTTATTTCCCAGAATATAACATTCACCGATTTTTCCCTTGTCTGCGGCAGCAATGCAGCCTTTGGCCAGATCCCTCACATCACACAGGTTAAAGGAGCCGCCCATGCCGATGGCCATCTCTCCCTTCATAATCTTGATAATGGTTCCCGTAGTCTCTCCCACTGCATAGTCCTGAGGCCCAAGAATGCCGCTGGGATGAACGATGCAGGCATTCAGCCCTTTGTGTCTGCAGGCATCCAGCACAGCCTGGGTAGCCAGAGCCTTGGACTGGCTGTAGCAGCCCACCTGCCGTGCCTCATCAATGGGAGTGAAACAGGAGACTTCTTTGATGGCAGTGCCTTTTGGCTGTTCCGGGATAGCGCCGGTGGAGCTTACATATACCAGTTTTTTACATTCCGGATGTTCAAGGCAAAGGTCAATGATGTTCCAGGTGCCTCCCACATTCACATCCATCAGTTTTTGGCTGAAATCGGCATTGGTGGTGACCATGCTGGCGCAGTGGATCACAATAGATTCCATCCCCTGGGGGACGGTGAAAAAGGATTCCAGGGAGGATTTATCACATAGATCTCCCTCTGTGATCTCCACCTGGGAGGGAATGTAGGCCGCAGAGGGATCTTTTGGCAGAACCAGAGCCCTCACATCGTCTCCACGCTCCAGCAGTTCATGACATACATGGCTTCCTAAAAATCCGGCAGCGCCGGTTACTAAATAAATTCTTTTTGACATTTGTTCTCCTCTTCCGGATCGTTTCAGGGATCCTTCACATACAAAATAATTGAAAAGCAGCAGTTATCCGGACGGCATTTTGAAGTATGCGGTCCTTCGCAGGCGTTCTTCGCCCACAGTTGCAAGGATATCAGGGAAAGGTTAAACCAAAGTAAAAAAAGAGAAGATCTGAAAAAATATGGATAAAAGATATCTCTTGTTTGATAGGGGAAATCCGGTATAATAAAGACAGGCAAGAAAAGGACGCAGGAGAAAAAAGTATTCCTGAACAGAAAACAGGATACGGATGCTAAGAGAGGTCTGTAAATAGAAAATCAGACGGAGATGAAAGACACCGAGAATAGGGAAAGGGAGAGATCTATATGACCAGCATTTTAATTGTGGAGGATGATGCAGCTATCCGGCTGCTGACCAGAACCCGGCTTTCCGGAACGTATCATATTCTTGAAGCGGAAAACGGAGAACAGGGACTGGAGATTTTTGACCATAACCATGTGGATTTGGTGATCGCAGATATCATGATGCCCAAAATGGATGGCTATGAGTTTGTTGCTGCCCTTCGGGAAAGCGGCAATATGGTTCCTGTGATTTTTCTCACTGCCATGGATTCGTTTGAACATAAAAAAAGAGGTTATCTTACAGGGATTGATGATTATATGACAAAACCCATTCAGTATGAGGAGCTGGACTGGCACATACAGGCACTGCTGCGCCGGGCAAGAATTGCCAATGAGAAGCTGATTCAGATCGGAGGGCTTTCTCTGAACCGGGAGACTATGACCATTTGCTATGAGGGGGAGGAAATTCCGGTGACGGCCAAGGAGTTTGAGCTTCTCTATAAGTTTCTGTCCTATCCGGAGGTAGTGTTTACCAAGCAGCAGCTGATGGATGAGATTTGGGGATATGATACAGAGACCGATTACAATACCATCAAGACCTATGTCAGCCGGCTGCGGAGCAAATTTGGCCGGTGCAGGGAGTTTGAGCTGGTTTCCCTGCGGGGATTGGGCTATAAAGCAGTGATCCATCAGGAGGTGTCTCATGACTGAGAAAAACCGGGGGTATAAGATCAAGATCTTTCAGGCCAGATGGGTGATCTTCGTCTCACTGGCGGTGGTGATCGGCAGTATCATGTCCTTCGGGCTGGTGGGCTTTTTTGTGTTCCATTTTGACCGGGAGACATCCATTTCCATGTTGGGAATGATCCTTCCCATGACCCTTGTGATGGTGTGTACCATGTATGTCCTTTTAAAGCGCATGAGCGTTCGTATGGGCAGGCTGCTTTCTGCCATTGAGGCAGTGGCAGAGGGGAATCTGGAGGTGGAGATCGACACGGAGAAGGGGGAGGAGTACCGACCTGTCTATCAGCAGTTTAACAGTATGGTAAGAGAGCTAAGGGGTACAAAGCAGGAGATGGAGAATTTTGTCAATGATCTGGCCCACGAATTTAAAACTCCTATTACTGCTATCAGCGGTTTTGCAGAGTACCTTTATCAGACCGGAGAGGGAATCGAGACTCAGGAGCGGATGGAATTTTTGAAACTGATGGCGGATCAGGCCAAACGGCTTTCCAATCTCTCCTGCAATACACTGCTGCTCTCCAAGCTGGAGGCATGCCAGATTGTTACAGACAAGGAGAATTTTTCTCTCAGCGAGCAGATCAAGGAGTGTGTAATTCTGCTGTTAAACCAGCTGGAGGAGAAACGGATTACTGTGGAGATACCGGAGGATTTTGAAATTTCCTACTATGGAAATCGGGAGCTGATGCAGCAGATTTGGATCAATCTGCTAAGCAACAGTCTGAAATTTACTCCAGAGAAAGGCAGAATTTGCCTGGGCTATAGGCAGGTTCCCGGTTTTGTGGAGATTTCTATTTCGGATACTGGGGTAGGAATGGATCCAGAGACGAAAGAAAAAATCTTTCAGAAGTATTATCAGAATGATACGCAGAATCTTACAAAGGGAAATGGAATTGGTCTTTCGATCGTCAAACGAATCGTGGAACTGTGCAAGGGGAACATTCGGGTGGAAAGCCAGCCCGGAAAGGGCAGTACCTTTACGGTGTGTCTGCCCCTGTAGGGAAGCCGGCTGCAGCAGAATGGCAGGTTTTGGTCAATCCCTGCAGCCTAATTCTTATAGGAAGACACCGGATACTACCGGAACAGGTCTTTTAGTTTTTCCATAACCGTCTCTGTTTGCGGTTCTGTCTCTTCCTCAGTCACTTCCGGGATCTTGATAGGATCAGTCTGCATAGCAAACTGCACCAGATCTACATTTTCATTTTTGGCGGAGACGAAGGAGACGGTTTCATAATCTCCCCCGGCGATCTTGTCTACCGCCTTGTCGATCTCATCTTGTACCTGATCATCAATATCAGAGGTCTTGTCAGTGAATTCATTGGTTCCTTCCAAAAGTTCGGAAGTACCGTCTTTTAATTCTGAAACACCGTCATGCAGTTCCAAAACACCATCGTAGAGACTGGAGGTGCCGTCATAGAGTTTGGAAGCGCCGTCCATCAGCTGTCCGGCTCCGCCAAAGAGACTCTGGGCACCGCTTGCCACCTGATTGGCTCCGCTGAGGGCAGAATCAACGCCTGCCAGAAGGCTGGTGCTGCCTTCAGAGAGCTGGCTGCTGCCGGATTTCAGAGCACTGGCACCGTCATAGAGCTGCTGACTTCCCGCAAAGAGGCTGCTGTTCCCTTCCGCAAGAGCGCTGGCACCGTCGGATAGTGAGGTGACGCCTGCCGTTACCAGGGGAAGGGCCTCATACAAGGTATCATAGCCGTCTTTGATAGCCTGGGCGCCCTGGGTATAGTCTGTGATACCGGTATCCAGAGTGGAGTAGGCAGTTACAAGCTGGTCGATGGCATCTTTTAAGACAGTCATTTTCTGGGAGATCATGTTTTCCAGAATCACCGGAAGTTTCTGAATCTGATCGTCCAGGGTCTGGTACTGTTCTGCAAGTGTGGTTAGGCCGGATTGAAGGGTTCCTGCTCCGGTGGCAGTCTGGTCAATGCCGCTTCGCAGAGAACCGATGGCGGTATTGTTCTGCTCCAGAAGCGCTGCCACATTTTCCGCATTGTTTAAGGCACCCTGGATGTCAATATTTCCTGCATACTGCTTCAGCAGATCCTGGGGAAGGGTCTGGTAAATTCCGGAGATGATTCCGATGATATTTCGAATATAAGCCGCAGCACTGGTATTTTGTGCAGTCAGAGTGTCCAGTGTAGCGTAGTTCCCCTGGATGGTGGTCAGACCTCCCGCTACAGCTGCAGCGCCTGTTTCCGCTGTCTGAATGGCAGTGAGTACCTGGCTGGAGCCTGTAAGGAGCGCCTGCATCTGCTCTGTGCCGATCTCAATGCTCTCAAGACTGCTTTGGATAGTAGTGAGGGCGGACAGCACCTGGGCGGAGCCCTCTGTCAGCTGGGCAGACTGGCTGGTGAGGGTGTCCAGACCACTCTTTAAGGTATCTGCCCCGGCTTGGAACAACTCCAGATTGTTGGCCAGAGTCTGGGAGCCTTCTTTTAAGGCAGCGCTGCCCTGGGCTGCCTTTTCGGCACCGGAAGTCAGAGATTTTGTGCCGGCCTCTAGTTTTCCGGCACCGGAATCAAGATCAGAGATTCCAGTATCCAGGGTTCCGGCTCCGTTTTGCAAAGCTCCCAGACCGCTGCTTAAGGAGCTGGCACCGGAAGCCAGAGTTCCGGCACCGGAAGTCAGATCAGAGGTACCGCTTTTTAGCTGTCCGGCTCCGTCTAAGAGTTCTCCGGAGCCGTCTTTCAATTCACCCGCTCCGTCTAAGAGTTCCTGGGCTCCCTCATCTAACTGGGAAGCGCCGTCGTCAAATTCTCCCGCTGCATCTTTGATCTCTCCGGTTTTTTCTGTGAGATCCTGGGTATCCAGGGCATCGCTGTCAATGTCAAAGGACATGGGCACTGCCTGGAAAGAAATGGCATCCATCTCAAAGTCGGTTACATCTGCAGTGATGGTATAGTCTTTCTCCTGTCCTGCCATAATGTTGTAGAGCAGCTGTCTTTCCTTTCCCACATTTGCCTGGGTGGCTCCCTCTGCCTTGATGTTGACGCATTGGTCTGTGTTCAGAGTCACGGTTCCCTGAACCAGGTAATTGTCAAAAAAGCTGTCATCGGAGTCCGGATTGTCCTTTACAGAGAGATGGATGGAAAGCTTTCCGCTTTTACCAGCCAGATCCTTAGGGGCAATTTCCTTTCCGTCCAGAGTGTAGGAGATGGAGATTTTCCAGGGAAGCTTGGCGTCCTTTAAATCTCCCTGGTAATAGAATTTCCCCTCCGTGGCTTCCACAGAGACCTGATCCCCATCCAGGGTAATGGGGGCCTGGGAGGTAAGATTTTTTACAGAGGAATAATTGCCGTAGTCCAGAAGCTGGGCAGCCGTATCCAGCATATATTCATTGACCACATAGATGCCGGAAACGCTGCCGTCCTGGTTTAAATTTACATACACGTTTTCGTCCTTGCTGGGAAGATCAGCAGCCCAGGCAGGAAGTGCCATGCCGGCTGCCAGAGTGATGCTTAAAGTTATTGCCATAGTTTTCATATAAGTTTTGTTTTTTCTGTTTCTATTCATAATAAAGCCTCCTCTTAATTAAAAAGCTGATGAAAAAGCAATCTTGAACCCTGCCGGTCATCTTCTGAATGGCTGCCCGCAGGAAAAGGATTCTCGGGTAATGAGTCAGACGGCTGCCCCCTTTTTTATTTGCGGGGGATAAACAGCCGGTCAAACAGATACAATAGTCCGGGTAAAACCAGTAAAACAATGATCAGGGAGCAGAGAGCGCCCACTCCAAGGAAAATACCAAGCTGTGCCAGCAGTTCATTGGAGGACATGTAGCCTAAAAGAAATCCTACAACTGTCAGAGTACTGCCAGAAACCAGAAGGGAAACGGTTACGGTTGAGACAGTCTCTGTAAGCGCCTCCTTCTTTGTCCTCCGAAGCTCTTTCCGTTTTTCCTGTTTGGAAAGAGCTGGTCCAGGGAGCGTCTGACCGTTCCGAATTTCACGATAGCGGTCTGAGAGCAGGATCGCGTAGTCCACAGTGGCACCCAGCTGGATGGAGGTAATGATCAGGTAAGCAATGTAAAATACTGTGGAGCTGGTGAAATAGGGCAGGGACAGGTTGATCCAGATGGCTGTCTCAATGCTCAGGACCAGAATCACCGGAAGGGTGATGGATTTTAACATAACCAGCAGAACCACAAATACAGCGCCGATTGCCAGGAGATTTACCTTTACCATATCTGCAGTGACTGTGTTCATCAGATCATAGGTGCTGACGCCCTCACCAGCCAGATAATAGGAACCGGGATAGTAGGTATCTGCCAGGGCCCGGATATCCTCCACTAATTGAAAGGTTTTCTTTCCCTCATAGTCTGTATCCAGGGAGAGAACCATACGGCTGTAGTGATCGGACTCCAACAGCGCCAGAGTATCCGCATCCAGGTAGTCTGTGGGTATCTCAGCCCCCGCCATATCCACAAAGGAGATGACGCTGGTGACCTGGGGCAGATTGTGAAGTTCATTGGACAACGCCTTTTCAGAAGCGGTATCCCCTTTGGGAACCAGAAGGACGTAATTGTCGCTCTGACCGAAAATTTCCTCCACCTGTTTGATGTCCCTTCCGGTCTGGGTATCCGGGCCAAACATATGGCTGGCGCCATAGTAATAATCATTGGCATTGGAAGCCAGGTAGGAGGGAAGAATCAGCGCTGCAAATACGCAGGCAAGAGGAAGCATCACCTTGGTGACCAATATGCCGAATTTGTGGAAGGACGGCATGAGGCTCTTGTGATGCAGCCGATCCAGCATTTTATAGGAAGCCAGGATCAGAGCCGGCATGAAGATAAACACAGCGATCAGGCTCAGAGCCACTCCCTTTGCCAGGGCCAGGCCAAGATCCGGACCCAGCTTAAACTGCATCAGGCAGAGAGCTACAAAGCCGATTACTGTGGTCAGACCACTGGATAGGATGGAACCGGTGGATTTGCACAGGGCTTCTACCATGGCTTCTTTTGCATCCGGATGCTCTTTGCGGCATTCCTCAAAGCGGTGGATCAGGAACACGGAGTAATCCAGGGAGACAGCCAGCTGCAGGATGTTTCCGGCAGCATTTGTCACAAAGGAGATCTCTCCGAAGATCAGGTTCGTTCCTGCGTTCATGATGATTGCCACTCCAAGACCTGCCAGAACGATTACCGGCTCCATCCAGGAGGTGGTGGTAAGCAGAAGAACCAGAAAAACAAATACAACGGCAAAGGCAGCGATCTGATAGATCTCGATGACCGTATTTTTGGTAGCAGCTGCCGTGGCCACTGCACTTCCGGTCATGGCATTTTCTTCTCCGATCAGAGCACGGATATCATCTACCGCCTGCACCCGTTTGTGTTCATCGATGGTAACGGAAAATAAAGCGGTGTTATCCTTATAATACGTATCCAAAACAGCCTGATCCATCATTTCCAGCGGGATAGTCACATCCACAGTATCATCCAGCCAGGTGACTTCCTGAACACCGTCAATATTTTTCAGCTGCTCTTTATAATTGAGAGCCTGGGCGATGGACACATCCCGGATCATGATCCGGGCATTGGGAATGCCGCTGTCAAATTCTTCCTCCATGACATCCAGAGCCAGGGAGGACGGAGCCTCCGGAGGAAGATAGTCCGTAATATCATAGTTCACAGAAACAAGGCTCTGGAGAAAGGCGCAGCAGATGGTAGCTGCTAAAAAAAACGCCAGGATGAATCTGCGATGGTTTACAATTCCTGTATAAAATTTTTTCATAAATCTGTTTCCTCCTTCTCCGAAATGCGGTTCCCGGACAATTCGTAGGTTCGGCGTTCTCCCTGCATCATCAGATGGACGGAACAGTCAGACAAAGTTCCGGTGGCTTTGTAGGGAACCCGGCGCATCAGAGTTGTAAAAACACCGGATATGGCACAGTTTCCCTTGGAATCAATGGTTCCCTCAAAGGGTTCGCTGTGGGCCAGGATATCCAGATGACCAGAAAGATCAGAGCCGGCTATATTGGTGGCCAGAGTCCCGTATTTTTTTCCAAGAGGCGTACTCATAAATACGCGGTATACCTTTTCGGACATACGTCCACGCTCCTTTCTTGCCCGGAAATGTTTTCCGGAATGGTATGTATTGTAAGGGAAGTCCCGGAAAAAGATTATGGTCAAATGTGGGTGAATGGGTAGAAACCGGACAGATGAGCAGTTTTGATGGAAATTTGATAAAAATTTAATAAACCAGAGATAAACAGATCGTGAAATGAAGAAAATGCCAGATGGTTTCCGATGAAGCAGTTTGAGCCGCCCAGAATTACTGCAAAGATTAGAAAAAAGAAAGAGAAATTTTATTGACTGTTCGTGGAACAAATGTATAATAAAAACGGAGGTGCGTGCATGACAAACGAAGAGATTTCCCTTTATACGAAAAAGCAATTTGCAGAGGCTTTAAAAAGAGCCATGAAAAAGAAACCCTTCAAGAAAATTACGGTCAGTGAGCTGATACAGGACTGTAAGGTAAACAGAAAGACATTTTACTATCATTTTGAAGACATTTATGACCTCCTGAAATGGATGTTTGACCAGGAAGCAGTGGAAGTGCTGAAGCACTTTGATCTATTGGTAGATTATGAGGAAGCCATTCACTTTATCATGGATTATGTGGAGGAGAATGACTACATTATCAACTGTGCCTATGATTCCATGGGAAGAGAAGAGCTGAAACGATTTTTTTATGCAGATTTCATGGATATTGTGGTGTCCCTCATTGATGGGATGGAGAAGATTACCGGCAGGACGCTGGAGCAGGATTACAAGAATTTTTTGAGTTTCTTTTATATGGAAGCCTTAGCTGGTATGCTTCTGGATTGGATCAAAGAGAAAGATAAGCGGGGGAGAGATCTGGTGGTGAAGTATCTCACCGTCACATTTCAAGAATCCCTTATGGGAATTTTAGAACACCGGAAAGTGCCGGAACCTATGTAAAACCTGGAAAAACGGGGACTTTCCTAACAGTCGAGCTGGAAAAAGAAGCGTTTTTCTTGACTTTTTTATAAAATCTTCTATTGTAAAGTTAGCTTCCCGGTACAAGCGAGAACTTAAGGCAGACTTCGACCGGGATGATGGCATCCAGGTTTAGAAGGCTGTGGAACGAAAACCATGGTTTTCATTCAGATGCGAAGGTTGGGCTTGCAAGACCGGAAAACCTGTTATTCAATTCAGACAGAGGACTAGGAGAAGAGACTTATGGAGAGCAAGAAAACGTTTGGCGCCTATATTCTTAGACGGCGCAAGGAACTGGGAATGACCCAGAAGGAATTTGCAGAAAAGCTGTATGTGACAGAATCAGCGGTGAGCAAGTGGGAGCGGGGCTTAAGCTACCCGGATATCACGCTGCTGCGGGCGATCTGCGGAGTATTGGATATTTCGGAGCATGAGCTGCTGACCGGAAGTGAGGATACGAAGAAGCGGGCTTCAGAGCGGATGGCGGCCAAGTATCAGAGGCTTACCAGGAACTACCGGATCAGCCAGTATGTGCTCTACGGGCTGATCCTTTTGGGATGTGCCATAGGAAACCTGATCTCCAGGGGGAGGCTGGACTGGTTTTTTATTGCTGTGGCAGGTGTGATGATGGGAGCCTCCCTGACGCTGCTTCCGGCGTTGGCAGCGCTGCATCCCGGGGCAAGCCGTCATAAGGCTGCGTTGTCGGCAGGCAGTTTCTTTGCCTCCCTGGAACTGCTGCTTTTGATCTGCTGCATTTATACCCAAGGAACCTGGTTTCCCATGGCAGGCATTTCCGTGCTGTTTGGAGGAACCCTGGTACTTCTGCCTTTTTTGCTGCCAACTTTGCCGCTGCCTGCCAGTCTGGTGGGAAGAAAAAGTTCCTTTTACCTGGGGCTGGAGACAGGGCTGCTTCTTTTGCTGCTGCTGATCGCCTGCATAACCACTGGAGGCAACTGGTTTCTCCTTACCGCAGTCAGCGTGGTGTTTGGCCTGGGATTTTTGATTTTGCCGGTTTTTCTGCGACAGCTTCCCATCCCTTCGCCCTTGAGTGAGCATAAGGTGCTTTTGTATTTTGTGGTTCAGACTGCGCTTTTGTTTCTGGTGGAATTTACAGCCAGCTATCCGGAAGCACTGAGGGAGTTTGGCCAGCTTACGGTTCCCATTACCCTGTTCTGTCTGACGCTGCCCTGGGGGATCATGGGCATCTGCCGCTATGTTCCGGTGAACTGGTGGCTGAAACTGTCCGGCTCCTGTCTCTGGACCAGTCTGTGGCTCTTTCTGTTTCCGCCTGTGTTGGATCGGATTATGTGGAGCACATACGGCGAGCCGGAGCCGGGGGTACAGCAGCTTAGCTTTTCCTGGCTCAGAGTAGATTTTTTTACCTGGGATGAGTTTCAAACGCCTTTGAATGTGTTTGCCCTGGTGATTTTTGGTTTTCTGGGACTTGGAATTTTGCTGGCAGGAATCGGTATTTGGAAAGGAAGAAAAAAGGATTTTTCAAAAGGCCGAAGAGAAAAGGCCTGTAAAGAATAGGAACAAAGGAGAGACGTTGTAAGATGGAGCTGTGCCGCAGAATTTTGGTGGTGGAGGATGATAAAAAATTAAATGACGGCATTTGCCTTGCACTGAAGGCGCCGGACCGGATCTTTTTTTCCTGTCCCACTCTTGGGGCAGCGGAGGAGGTATTGCGGAGCCAGCAGATTTCACTGATCCTGCTGGATGTGAATCTTCCCGACGGGAACGGAATCCAGTGGTTGGAACGGCTGCGTAAATCCAGCCAGATTCCGGTGATCCTGATCACAGTAAACAATCTGGAGCTGGATATTGTCACTGGATTAGAGGCTGGAGCCAATGATTATATTACAAAGCCCTTCAGCCTTATGATCCTTCGGGCCAGAGTGGAGGTGCAGCTTCGCAGAGAGCAGCCGGCAAGTCAGAGTCAGATGAAGTTTGGCGGATTTTTCTTTGATTTTGACCGGATGGAGTTTTATGTTCAGGGGCAGATGGTGGAGCTAAGCAGGACGGAGCAGCGGCTTTTGCGGATCCTGTGCGAAAACCGGGGAGCTACGGTAAAGCGCAGCTACCTGATTGACACCGTATGGCAGGGAGACACCCAGTATGTGGATGAGCATGCCCTGACGGTGGCGGTAAAGCGGCTCCGGGATAAATTAGAAAGGGATTCAGCCAATCCAAAGTATATTAAGACCGTGTACGGGATCGGCTATACATGGGCAATGGAGGATGAGTGAAGGAATGGAACTTTTTATTATCGGCGCCCTGCTGTTTTTATCAGCAGGGCTTTTTTGGTATCTGGTATTTTCTCACCGGGAGAAGCGCCTGTTTTTACGGCTGCAGAAAATGGTGGATCAGGCCAGGTGGGGAACTTATCAGAGAGAGGAGATATCCGAGAC
>CAJLNC010000013.1 GCA_905207905.1 uncultured Lachnospiraceae bacterium
GCGTTTGGCTACGGACCAAAAGGTCGGGGGGTTCGAATCCTCTAACGCACGTAGACCGGAAATTCCAATAGGATTTCCGGTTTTTTCATTTTATCTATCGGTTTATCGGCAAAATTCACTTTCTACTGCAATCTGCATGATATCCCCCATTCACTCGGTCCCCTATCTCACCACAACGAATCGAATTTGACTATACCATTCACCGGCAATACTTTCATTCACCAGTGCAGATCCGCTTTGCCAAGCACACTCCCAGAAAAAAAGAGACTGTCTTCACAGTCTCACGCTTTCTCTCCCACCTGCTCTGTAAGAACAGCATAGCTCTCCTCTCCCAGTGCCAGCTGAATTTTCCCGCGCTTTACCTCTCCGGTACATTCCAACTGATCAGAAGATATCTTTAAAATCCCTTCCTCATACACATAGCGATACGTGGAAGTATCTTCCGGATCCTGTCCCACCTGACAGGACATGGCTCCATCTTGTCCAAAACGATAATAAGTAGCTCCAATCAAAGCATCATAGGCAGACTCATCATAGGCTGTGCCGTCTGCAGATTTTAACTCTGTCACCTTCCAGGCAGTACCGGCCAGAGTCTTGGGCGCTCTGCCGCAGCCGGTCAGAAGAAGGGCTCCCATTCCTGCCAGCAGAAGAAACTGCCTGCTTCTGCTTCTTCTCACATTTTTCTTTTTTCTCATCCTACTGCCCCCGCAAAATCCTGTAAAAGAGAAAACACACCGCAGTTCTCCACGCTGCGGTGTCTTTTCTGAATTGTATTTGCTTTTTGTTATGTTTACTCCAGCAATCCTGCAATAGCCTTCAGTGCTTCTACTTCATCTTCTCCATCTGCACACACATTAATCTTTGGGTTTCTCTGACTGGCCAATGCCATGACTCCCATAATGCTTTTGGCATTCACCCGCTTCTCATCTACCTCAAAAGTAATCACACTTTTAAAATTACATGCAGTCTGGACGATGTGAGGAATAATCTCCCCGATGTTTCCGCTCTGATTGCTGGTTATCTTTTGACTAATCATAAAATTTCCTCCCACAACTCCTTAAGAAAAGTGTTCTGCGCCTGTGCCTTACAGCACATACCCATACTAACACACCTTTCTGTCAAGGTCAATGAAAAGGTGAAAATGTTTTCTTTGGATTTCTTTCAACTGAAGTGAACCTTTTCTCTCATCCGCTTTCGGAGACACTCTACAAATCCAGATCCAAATGCTCCTCCAATTGTTTCGGAACATATTTTCCGTTTTTCCTTCTCTGCCTCACACACTCTGTCAGCAAATATTCAATCTGTCCGTTCACTGAGCGGAAATCATCCTCTGCCCAGGCAGCAATGGCATCGTACAGTTTCGGTGACAGACGCAAAGGCACCTGTTTTTTCTGACCATCTGCCATATCAATACAGACTTCCGGAATTTACAATGGGCTGGGCATCGTGATTGCCGCAAAGCACCACCAGAAGATTGGAAACCATTGCCGCTTTCCGCTCCTCATCCAATTCCACCACCTGATTTTCATTCAGACGCTCCAATGCCAGTTCTACCATACCCACAGCCCCATCCACGATCATCTTACGGGCATCTATAATGGCAGACGCCTGCTGCCTTTGCAGCATCACTGCCGCGATCTCCGGTGCATACGCCAGATAGGTGATCCGGGCCTCGATAATCTCCAGTCCAGCCTCTGACACTTTACTCTGAATTTCGTCCCGGATTCTGGAGGCCACAATCTCACTGGATCCCCGCAGGCTTCCTTCATCCGCCACGCCGTCTCCTGTGGTATCCACATTGGGGGCCACATCATAAGGATAGATCCGCACAATGTTCCTCAAAGCGCTGTCACACTGCAGCGAAAGATATTCCTTATAGTTATCTACCTGAAACACGGCCTTGGCAGTATCCACCACCCGCCACATCACAGCGATTCCGATCTCCACCGGATTTCCCAGACAATCATTGATTTTCTGACGATTGTTATTTAAGGTCATGATTTTTAAAGAGATCTTATTTCCCATCCCAGGCGTACCCACACTGATACCTTCAACTCCGGTTCCTATATTAAGAGCTTTGTGAATGCCTCCATCCACATCTCCGCTTTGATTCAGGCGTGTCTTGGCCGCCGGATTCACACTGCCGCAGAAAGGATTCACAAAATAGAACCCCTCTCCCTTAAGAGTTCCCACATACTCTCCAAACAGTGTCAGCACCAAAGCTTCCTGAGGTTTTAATACATGGAGGCCGCAAAAAGGAATCCAGCCCACCGCCAGCCAGACAATAGCCACCACCAACAGGATCACTGCCGGCACGCTTACTCCCTGATTTGCCAACGATACACTGGCACCCACACAACCCAGAATCGCGGCAGCATACAGAAGCAAAAACAAAATCAGCATAGCCATCCCGTTTTTCTTATTATTTAGTACTTTTTCACTCATAGGAAATCCCTCCTTCTTCTTGATGCTTTTATGATATCATTTTGATATCTATTTGTCAAGAAGAAAGAGGAGATGTACTCCTCTTTGCCATTACTTCCAGCACAGCGCAGCTGCTGGATTCTTTCGGGAAATCTTATCGATCGTTTCCTGAGAGATTCCGGCACTGCGCATCTTAGCCAGAAAGGTCTCTAAAATATAGGTCAGTCCGGTAGCTCCTCCGTAAGCGCTCAACCGTTTTCTGGTGGTATCCAGGGAAAATAAGAGACGATCCTCCTGACCATCCTGAATCAGCGCATCAAAAATCTTCAGTTCCTCCTCATCACTGTGATACTTAAACCTGGCAATAGTATCGTATTCCAGATAGGCTCCCGCTCTGGCAAGCTCTTTGTGAACAGACAGATCCTGACAGGCCCGATCCAGATGACAAAAAATCATCTGCTCTGCCGGGATGCCTTGTTTCATCAGAAATTCAAAATATTCCATAGGCTGATGTCCATTCTCCACATGAACCATAATAGGCGCTCCTGTCTCCTTGGCCGCTGCAGCTGCAGCTCCAAACAACTTCCTATACTGGTCATCCATCTTTGCATGCTCCATGGCCGTCTTAATCTGGCCCGCCCGAATGGACGTCTGCTTCATCGGCCGGTCTTCGTCTCCATCTTCATACATTCCTTCTGTCAGTTCCCGGATAAACAGATCCGTAAGCCAATCCTCACTCTCTGAAAAAATCCAGTGTTTCTCCGGATAAAATGCCATCTTGTGAAATCCTGTAGAAGCCACTATGCGAATGCCTGCAAATCTTGAAATCTGTTCCAGTCCCTCTGCCATACGGCCACAGCCCACAGGCTGGGCATCCACCAAACCGGAGCCGCCCTTTTTTGCATATTTTAAAGCTTCTTCTTTACTCTTTTCCAGATCATCCAGGCACAGAGCCGGATCCACCAAAAAGGACTGGCCTTTTGCCAAAAGCAAATGCTCATGGCACTGGAAGTATAAAGAAGGATCCGGATCCATAGCTCCGGTTACAGTTACGATCTTGTTCCTGTCTCTCATTCTGCACTCCTGTCCTCATTCTTTATAAACAAACGCAGGGCTGCTGCAAAATCTCATTTCAGACCTTTACGCAACAGCCCCTGTTTTTAAACCTGTATCATTACTTCCATTTTGGATTATCTGCCACTGTGGGCTTGCCATCCTTCTCCACGATCAGCTTATGGTAGCCCTTGGTTTCAATCGTTCCATAATCATGACCTGCATCTGCCTGGAATACATAGAACAGCACCAGCGGCTCCGTACCGGTATTCACTGTTCTGTGAGCATAGGATCTTGGCACATAAACTGCCTCGCCGGGTGCAAGAGGTTTCTCAATCGTATCTCCCTCCGGATTTTCCATCACCATATAGCCCTGGCCTGACATGGTCCAGTAGACTTCTGCCGTCTCAAGAATGGTATGGAAATGCCCCTTAGTCATATAATACTCATTTCCCACTTTTCCAGGATAAAGAATGGTTGTTCCAAAAGCCAGATCTCCTGCCCGCTCCGGACAGCCCAGCTCATGAAATTCGTATACCAAAGGATCTCCGTTTTTTAACAGCTCCTCCGCCGCCTCTGTGTCGCAGAACATATTCTTCATCTGAGAGAGATAACGTTTCGTAGTTTCTGCCGTCTTGGAAAAACCTGTCTTAATATCAAAATCAACCAAAAAACTGGAATCCCAATTAAAATTGTTCATATTCTTCTCCTTTTTCTTACTTTCTGTTTTGATTAAATTGTCAAAAGCTGCTTGACGAATGAGATTTTATGATTCACGCTCCACAATTCTGCCATCTTACTTTGCAATCCGGCTTAACTCCTCCAGCATTTCTCCTTCGATCGGTGTATGGAATACTTCTGCAATCACCTGCGTCCAGCCATGAATGAAGTAGATCCAGCCGTCCTCCACATGAAGGTTGGCACTCTGAATCTGCGCTTCTGCCTGATGCATAAACAGACGCTCTCCCCGATAATTCAACTCCCACACCAGGCTGTCCTGAGGGAATCGGCAGTCATCGGTCAGAGGACTTCCCGGGCCATCCTTTCCAAGGCCGGTGGCGTTTACCACAAGCGAATGCGGCTTTAAAGCTGCCAGCTGTTTATCATTGTCTGCCGGAGTGGGGCACAATACAAACTCAAACTTGGTTTTTGGATTTAAGCCCTCCAAAATGCGTTTTGCCTCATCCAGTCTTGGCTGACTTCTGTTGGCAATAATGATCTTTGAGGGAACATTGTCTCCAAATTTTTCCTGGGTCAGATATACAGACATTGCCAGAGCGCTTCCGCCCGCTCCCATAATCAGCACATCTCCGTCATACTCCTTCCAGTAATTTTCCGGCACAAAAGCTTCCAACGCCAGTCCGCTGGAAATAGGATCCTTTGCGTGAGCGCAGAGCATTCCGTCCCTTTTAGAAATAGAAGAAACTTCACTCAACTGTTTTGCAAAGGGGTCAACGTACTCAAAAAGATCCTTACAGCTGTTATACAGATCAATCTTATGAGTGGTCACCAGCGCTCCCAAAGACAGGGGATCATTTTTGATAAACTCCACTGCTTCTCTGTATTCCTCTGCCGGTGAATGCGGCTTAAAATCCATGCCCTTAATCACTGCGTCTTTCAGTCCCAGCGCCTTGGCCCATCTAGGGAATACCTTCATAATAGAAGAACTTCCAGTGGTTACTCCGATAAAATAAAATGTCGGCTGTGTTGCCTTTTCATAATTTGCCATTTTTTCTCCTCTCTGTTTCCTTTCCTTTGTAGTAACATAGGTATATTATAACTTTATTTTTAATTTGTGTCAATAGAATACAAAAAAGAATTCCCAGACTATGAACTGGAATTTAAAATTTCAAATCAATCAAAAGATTAGGATTTTGCATAAGATCTGATACATATCTTGTTTCATGTTTTATGAATTTTTTATACCACAATAACTTAAAACGGATGGTAAAAACTGCCCGCTTCCAGCTCCTACCAATCCGTTTTTTATTTTTAGTATTTTATAAATTAATTCCAATACAAAATCTATTGGAATAGACCTAAGACTAAAGTATTGCGATTTTCTCAGAATTTTGCCTGACATTCTACAATAGACAGTCCATCATTCGCTTATCGGATCTGATAATTCCATTATCCTCTTCTGGAAAACGCTGTGATCCACAATGACGGGGTACACAGTACGCCAGCAGGGTCTACCGCAAAACGCTTCGAAAGAACCAACTCCATCAAAGCATGAACAATGCCCGAAAACGCCACCTTGTTAATACACGCTGGTTGACTCTTTACGGTTCTATCTCCAGCATACATAAAGTCGCCGGCATTTCGTGGGCAGTATTTACCTTGTCATCATCCGTAACCAAATCAAAACAGGATATAATCAGCTTATCTCCCCATACGCAGGGTTCTCCCGGCTGATCCAGTTCTCCATGCAGGCCATCTGTATCGGGACTTACCGCAATCCGCTTTACATTCCCTTCCGGATCTACTCTGCCAATGGCATTGGCGCTGAAATCAGCAATATAAATATTTCCATATGGATCCAGAGTCATCCCATCTGTACTCTTTAACTGAGAAGGATCTCTGGTCCATGGCTCGTTGGAAACCACATCCCCCTTCTCGTTCAGCGTAAGTTTGTAAATCTCTCCGTCGCCAAAATTGCCGATATACAGATTGCCGTCCCTGCCAAAAACAATTCCGTCTACCCCATACTGACATTTGGGATTTTTCGTCACAAAGGTAGCCACAATGTTCTGATCCTCCAGCGTATTCGTGATGTGGATGTTCTCATCATCTAAACGGAAACGATAGACGCAGCTTACCAGTTTTCCATCCGGCCCGGGAACCTTCTTCAGACAGCTCTGAGTAACATACATATACTCTCCTTTAATCCGAATGCCGTTCGGATGCTCCATGCCGTCTGCAACGGTAGTTACCTTAACAATTTCGTCTCCATTCATACGCACACGGATAATTCTCCCCTGAAACTGCAGATCTTCCCGATCTTCCAGCCATCCCTGATTATCCACAATATAGAGATCCCGGTCAGGCCCAAAGGCGATTCCCATAGCCCTGGCCTCCTTGGTAACGGGATTTAAGGGCACATCAAACCACTTACGAATATTTCTGTCCTTATCGATCCGGCAGATACAGCTTGGCATAGACAAATCTGCAAAATTAGGACAGGCTAATATCAGGTCTCCGTTTTCATCCGGTTCCAAGCCGTCCGGAGTACACACATACTCCGGAAGTTTCATGAATAATTTTGAAGTCTGCATCATCATCTCTCCTTCCCTATTTCACTACCCGGCTTCTGGAAGTACGGTCAATGGAAATTGCCACTGCCACCAGAATAATCAAGCCGTACACAATTTTCTGCCAGTAGGCATTTACGCCTACAATATTCATACCGTTCTTAATAATAGAAATAATAAACACGCCTACGATCGACTTCAGCAGACTTCCGGCGCCTCCTACCAGAGAAGTTCCTCCGGCCACCACTGCTGAAATCGTCATCAGAGTAAAAGCATCTCCCACCGTAGGAGCCGCGCTGCGCGCCTTTACCATCAGGAACATGGCTGCAAGTGAAGCGCAAAAGCCATTAATGGCAAACACTGTGATTTTATAGCGATCCACCTTAATCCCTGCGATTCTTGCCGTCCGCTCATTTCCTCCAATGGCAAAAATACTTCTTCCAAAAGCAGTTCTTGTCAGCAGGAAATGATAGCCAAGAATAAACAAAACCGCTAAAATCAGAGGAAGACCGACAGGGCCAATCTGTATTTTATACCAATCGGCCGTCACCTTCAGCGCCTTGGGAAGTTTTACGGAAGAGCTGCTGATAATCAGGGCCGCCGAACTCCACACAGACATAAAGGCCAAAGATGCAATAAATGACGGAACCTTCAGTTTTACATGAATCACGCCCAGCACAATTCCAGACAAAGTTCCGGCCGCCAGGGTGACAATCAGAGAAATGAAAAAGGATCCATACGCATTTCCCGTAATCTCAAAAACCTTTTTCATCATTACCAGAATCATAACATTTGCCGCAGAACACCAGGAGCCCAAAGAAAGATCAATGGAACCCAGGATCAAAATAGGCGTCATGCCCGCTGCCAGCACCATTAACGGAGCAGAATCACTTAACAGATTTACTACGTTTGATTCGTTCAGAAAATTGGGATTTAAAACGGTAAAAACTATGATCATCAAAATAACTACCAGAATGCTGTAATTCTGCATCAGCCGTTTCTTCCAAACCCCTGCCTTTGAAACTGTATTTGTCTTGTCCATATGATTATCCTCCTACATCATTAACGTAACTAAGCTGACCTGACTGGGCTTCTCGTCTGCATCTGCCTGAAATTCACCAGTTATCAAGCCATCCTTCATGACAATCACACGGTTGCTCATGCCAATACATTCATCCAGAGTGTCTCCCAGCAAAATCACGGATTTGCCCTGGGCAACCACCTCACGGGTAAGCGCATAGATTTCTTCCTTGGCTCCCACATCCACACCTCGGGTCGGGTGATTCAAAATAATAATATCTGCCTCAGATGCCAGGGCTCTGGCGAATACCACCTTTTGCTGATTTCCTCCGGAAAGAGAAATTAACTCTGCATCCTTACCGCTGGTCTTGATTCGAAGCTTCTCAATCCATCTATCAGCCTGCTCATCCACCTTTTTCTTAAGGACAATGCCATGCTCAGAAAGCAGCGGAGCATTGGATAACGCCATATTTTCTGCAACAGAGAGATTGCGCACAATTCCTTCCGCATGCCGCTCCATGGGTATCATAAGAATACCGTCCTGCAGCGCCTGAGCCGGGCTGCTGTAGTTTGCCCTTTTCCCCTTCACATACATCTCTCCGGAAGTAGGCTTCACATCACCGCACACCACGGAACAGATCTCCTCTTTGCCGGAACCTACCACGCCGCAGATCCCCAGGATTTCCCCTTTATGCAGCTTGATATCACAATGCTTAAACACGCCGGAAACACCCAAATCCTTTGTCTCTAGTACCACTTCCTCCTCCGGCTTTCTCTGTTCTGCCAGATGATAATACTCTGTAGTTGTACCGTGTCCTACCATCGCTTCATAGAGCTTTGCTTCCGTAGCATCCTTGATGTCCATGTTTCCAGCGTTCTCTCCGTCTTTATAGACGTAAATCCGGTCGGAAATCTCCAATACCTCATCCAGATGATGGGATACGAATACCACCGCATGCCCCTTGGCCGTCAGCTTACGCACTTCCCGAAACAGATTCTGAACCTCCGCCTCATTCAGAACAGAAGTGGGCTCATCTAAAAGGATCAGACATTTGTGATTGCCATGTTCGCTCTTTGTCATATTTACCACTTTTGCAATCTCTACCATCTGCCTTGTGGCAAAGTTTAAATCAATCACCTTTTTTCTGGGATTAATATACTCGCAATTTACCTCAGCCAGAACCTTCGCTGCCTCTTCATACATCTTTTTCCAATTTACTATGCCATGCTTCATAAAATCCTTTTCATGGCCAAAGAATATATTCTGACCTACCGAAAGATTGACAATCAAAGACTGCTCCTGGAATACCATTCCAATCCCCTCTTTGTTTGCCGCCATAGGATCTGCCGGAGCAAAGGGTTTCCCCTGCATGAACATCTCTCCGGAAGTCTGAGGCTGTACTCCAATAATAATTTTCAGCAGAGTAGATTTTCCTGCACCGTTCTCGCCAACAAGACCGACAACCTCTCCTTCATGTACTTCCAGGTCTACCCCTTTCAGTGCCTGCGTGCCATAAAATGTCTTTGTTATATTTTTGGCGCTAAAAAGTAATTTTTTCTCCATTTTTTTGCCCTCCAGCGCATTTATTTAGAAATAATGGTTGATCCGCGTTTTGTTGTCAATATTACAGCTACCAGAATAATAATACCCTGGATACCTGTTTTAATATTTGAGTCAACGCCCATCATATTTAATCCGTTTTCCAGTACCGTCATAATCAGCGTACCAACAATCGTATTGATTACGCCTCCCTTTCCTCCAGCCAGAGAGGTTCCTCCAATTACCACTGCCGCCTGAGCCGGAAACATCCGTCCCGTTCCAATGCTGGCCTGGCCCAGCTGCTCACGAATCAAGCCAACCACGCCGGCAACGCCGAAAAGAAAACCTGCCAGAGTAAACACTTTTATTTTTACCATATCCACATTGATCCCCACAGAACGCGGAATTGTCTCATCCGTTCCCACTGCGTAAATGTGACGTCCAAAAGGAGTATACTCCTGTATGTAGATACAGATTGCCAGCATCACCAAAGCAATCCAGGTGATCAGCGGGATCCCAAGGAAACTTACTTTAGGAAGCGCTGCAAACACCGGATCGGTCACCTTTGCCGGAGTTCCGCTGTAAGCCACATAGGCAATACCTGTACAGATATTCATAAAAGCAAAGGATACCATAAAAGAAGGAACCTTCAGTTTTACGTGAATCACTCCGATCAAAAATCCCACCAGCACACTGCAAAGAATCGCAATAATAATTCCAAATATTCCAAAATCATTGCTGTTCATATTGTTCATCAAAAGAACAGCCGCTATGGAACCTGCCATACCTACGGTTCCGTCAATAGACAAATCAATGCTTCCCAGCATAATGACAAAGGTAAGACCCAACGCCACCAGCAGCGGGATCGCCCACTGATTCAAAATAGTAATCAAATTGTTTACAGAAGCAAACGCAGAGCCGCGCGCAATGGTAAAGAATGCAATTAATGCCACCAGCACCAGTACCGGCGCCCATTTGATCATTTTTTCTCTCTGATTCTCAGTCTTGATTTTATTGGCAAACTCTTCCTGAATCGTCAAGGCCGCCTGATTATTTTTTGCCATACCCTATCTCCAATCATCTCTTGATTTAGCAGGACAGCTGCTGCCAACTGCCACTGTGTTCCTTTACTAGAATGGGGATGGAAAATTCCATCCCCACAAATTCATTCTTCCAATTTCTCTTCCAAAAACTTTATTAGTCAGCTTTGCACCAGAAAATCTCAGAGAAATCAAATTCCGGAGCTGCGTCGATGTATTCAGCAATATAATCGTCCACATTTTCAGCTGTTACAACAGTTGCCGGGGTTGCAAACTCTCTGTACTCAATCGGCAGTTCAGCAGGATCAATCAGTCCAGCCCATGCAGCGTAGCAAATTGCTAAGGTATATCCGCCCTGCAGATAGCCGTTGGAAGATACGGTTGCTGTAGCATTTCCAGCCTTGATCGCTTCGATAATATCTGTGTTAGCATCGATACCGGTTACTCCTACTTTTCCTAACAGGCCTGCATTATCCAGAGCCTGCAGAGCGCCGGTAGCCATATTATCGTTTGCACACCAAATGCCGCCTACTTCCGGATACTGATTCAGCCAGGTCTCTACCAGAGTCAGAGCTTCTGAGGTTGCCCAGTTTGCAGTATCCTGTGCCACTACTTCAATATCCGGATACTCTGCCAGCGCTTCTTCCAGACCAGCTACCCGGTCGTTGGAAGCGGTATTTCCCAGCATTCCTTCCAGAACGAAGATCTGTCCTTTTCCGCCCATTGACTCAAACAGAGCAGTTGCCGTTGCTTTACCATTCACAATGTTATCCGGAGAGGTATGAATTACCCAGTTGGGATCATAATCGGTAACCGTATCCTCTTCCTCACGGTTCCATGCAGTTCCAAGATATCCGCCGGACTCTGCCATTGCCTCTACCAGTGCGGTACAAATAGCAGACTCATTGGGGTCAGCGTATGCAATGGCATTTCCTCCTGCCTTTGCAGAAAACTGTCTCATATTATTGATCTCTTCATCGTTGGATCCGCCGGAATCCAGAACCTGAGCCTCATATTTCTGGCCGATACTGTCAAGATACTCACAGAACATATCCATACCAAGCTTAATGGTATTGATATATGGATTTTCCAATCCACGGATGGAAACTGCTACAGAAAGCGTAGTGTCAAGTTTTTCCTGAGGAATCTGCGACGGATCAATTTTGAAACTCTTCCAATCTTCCGTAGCCATCGCTGTCGTTGCCATTGTTCCCACTGCCATCACTGTGGCCAGCGCCATTGCTGTAATCTTTCTCATCTTCATATTCTTACCTCCCATTTTTTGCAATGTCATAACATTGCTATATAGTTATAAAAAAATTATATTTATCAATTATGATTTTGTCAATAGAATTGTTATTTTTCTATGTTTTATTCAATTTTTCTTTTCTATTTTATGCAAAATAACCAAAAAAAAAGCTTCTGCAATGGTAAATAGAAAAATTACCATACAGAAGCTTTCTCTCTTACTTTTTACTTTCTCTGCGCTTTCTCCAGCACCCAGGAGGCAGTTTGGCTCTGGCTCGCCATCTTCTCAAAGAACTTTTCATCTCTTTGCAAAATAGCGTCCCGGAAGCGGGCCAGTTCATAGATCATGCGGTGTTCTCCATTCTGACGCTCCACATCCAGAGGAACTCCATTCAGGCGGGCGGAACAATTTTCAAAACTGTTCACCAACCCCTGCTGACGCACCCAGCCATTGCTGCCCTCCACATAACAGCCACAGGGAATATCCGTAGATTTTGAAGTGTTGATCTCACAGGTCAGATCCGGATAGGTCAGCAGCAGCTTCCCGTCAATATCCACACCGTTGTCTGCCCGTTTTGCCTCATAGCAGACTTGCTCCGGACGGCCGAAAAGCTCCACCGCAGGATGGATACAGTAGATGCCCATATCATTCAGTGCTCCTCCCTCCATAGCCGGACTGAAGGAACTGGGAACATTTCCTGCCAAAAAGGCCTCCCACTTAGAAGATTTCCTGCCAAAATTAAAGCTTGCCTGTCTTTTATCCTTCAGCTGGCTGCACGCTTCACGAAAAGCCAGAAAGTTAGGCATAAACAGCGTTGTGATGGTCTCAAAGAAAAAGACCCCGTTTTCTCTGGCAGCTTCCGCCAAAAGCTCCACATCCTTCTCCCTTACAGAAACCGGCTTCTCCACCAGCACATGCTTTCCATGATTCAGGGCTTCCAGAGCCTGCGGCACATGAAATTTGTTTGGAGAAGCCAGATAAATCACATCCAGATCTTCCCTGGAGATCATCCCTTCGTAATCATCACAGGCCTCCGGCACACCGTTTTGTGTTGCAAACGCCTTTCCTCTCTCCAGGCTTCTGGAATACACCACCTGGGCCAAAAGTCCTTCTGTCTGACGGATCGCCTCCAGCATCTCCCTCATAATGGAACTGGTGCCTACCACTCCTACTTTTAATACCTGTCTCATCCTTCATCCTCCTGTCCTTTCAATGTGTTGGTTTTCTCTGGCTTCTCATGCATTCGCTCCAGCCATTCCTATGGATCATTATACCTATGTCCTGTGATTTTTACAATCTCCAACCTTTATAAGCGGAACATAATTTAAATTTTCAAGAGCAAAGCGCCTGGATAGGAGGAACTCTTGCAGAGAAAAAGAGCGCTTTCCTGATACATAAAGCCTCTGCTTCCGTGTCAGGACTGCGCTCTTTTTGTTTTTATCTCATTCCAAAATACTTTTCCATCTCCCACACCAGCTTCATCTGGGTTCTGGTTCGATCCAAATTATGCTCAGGACGGCTGATCTTAAAATAGTGATCCCCCTCCAGATAATCCGTAAGGAATCGCATGCCGCACTCAAAGGTCATCAGCACAGCTCCCCAGGGAAGGCTTTCGATCTCCTGTTTGGTAAGAACATCTCCCGCCCCCTGAAGGTAACCTTCCAGATACGTCTGATACAGCTTTTCATCAAAATGCATCTTCGTGTGATCTGGCTCATCCTCCAGGGCTGTGGCAGCTCCGAACCGAATGGAATCTCCAAAGTCATAAGCTGCCAGTCCAGGCATAATGGTATCCAGATCAATGACACAAATCCCCTGCTGTGTCACCACATCCAGCAGAATGTTGTTGAGCTTGGTATCATTGTGGGTAACCCGAAGGGGAAGTTCTCCCTTTTCCAGAAGGTCTGTGAGATGGGTACAGATGCCTTCCCGTTCCCGGATAAATGCCAATTCTTTTTCCACGGAAGCCACACGTCCTTCCGTATCTGCCTCCACGGCCCGCATCAGATTCTGATAACGTTTCGGCGTGTTATGGAAATCCGGGATGGTCTCATGGAGAGTCTCTGCCGGATAATCTCCCAAAAGACGCATAAAGTTGCCGAAACTTCTGGCACTCTCAAAAAACTGCTGGGGATTCTCCACACTCTGCAGGCATACTGTGTCTTCTATGAAGAAGAAAGCCCGCCAGAATCCTCCCTGACCGTCCACAAAATACGGTACGCCCTGCACACTTCTGCAAACGGTCAGCGTCTCTCTGTTGGGATCGCCACCATTCTCTGCAATTCTTCCCTTTAAAAATGTGGTGACTTTCAGGATATTCTCCATCACAGCCTCCGGTTTCCGAAAAATAGACCGATTGATTCTCTGCAGAATATATCGAAAGGAAACTCCCTGCAGGCTTCGAGTCGTCACAGCATACGTGTCATTGATATGGCCGGAACCGTAACGGCGCACATCCTCCACCCTGCCATTCCAGGCATAGGCTTTCAGCGCTTCCTGCAATCCCGGATCGTTTTGCTGAAATACATGTTCCATTCTGTTCTCTCCCTAGCATTCATACCACAAAATCTCATTCGCATCCAGGTGCTGCTGGAAGCTGCTTCCATCTCCCCGATAAACCACCGTATCCTGAGGCTCATAGGTATTGTTCACCACGCAGAACTTTCCATTCTTTACGTAAGCGTGTACCTCCACATTTACATTCTCTGAGAACCACTGGCGAAGTTCCTGCTCCTTGTGGCTGCTCCAGAGGATGGCCCGGTGGAGCAATCTGGCATTTTCAAAGCTGTAGGGCAGGCCGCTGATATACACGCTTCTGCCATCTCCCCACTCATGAACTGCCATCTGCACTTCCTTATCCCGCTGAACCAGCACATCCGCTCCTGCATAAGCATAAATACTCTTCTTGCCCTCACCGAAATCCACCTGATCTTTTACATCCTCCAGGATAAAGTGTCCCGGCTTCTCCTCCCAGTTGTACTTGTCATAATTCAGAGTAAAACCAGTCTCCTTTTCCACTCCCATCAGATCTGCCAGCTGCAGATAATGGCCCTGATACTGATGGCCGGAAGGTTCTCCGATGCCGATAAATCCTCCGCCTTCATAGACAAAGCGGCGAAGAGCCGCGCTTACCTGCGGATCTTCCCACCAGATACCGCCGGTGTGAGCAGTATCTCCATCGCCCACATTGATGATCACATCAATATCTTTCAGAATTTCCGGTTTCTCCTTGATATCCTGGAAACTGATAAACTTCACATCCATTGGCGCGCCGCTCAAGGCTTCGATCACCCCTGCGTAGCTGTAATTCTGTTTCTGATATAATGCATGATGCACCATATGGCATCCCCAGGAACGCATCTTGCCCCAGCAGTTTAACACTGCCACTCTGGCGGCGCAATGCGGCGTGGTACCCTTGATATTGTCATAAAGCTCACGGAACTCATCGCACACGCTCTCCACATAGTCCAGAAATTCCGGGAACTGGCAGGCCAGCTTCAGATATCCTCCGTATCCGATCCGGTCGATCGGTTTGCGCAAAATCGCTCTTCTGGCTGTTACCCAGTTCTCCTTCGCCTCCCGAACCGGATCTCCTCCTTCGTGGAAGGTATCCGGGAAGAAGTAGGGAAGGAAACGGCCCTCCGTATAGTTCACTCCAGGGATATCGCTGATCAGCCGCAGGGTGGATCCGTTGCCCACACTGCCTACCACAGCATCCAGCCCCATGGTCTTAAACTCGTCCATAAATGGTTCTGTGCCAATCCAGTGGTCTCCCAAAAACATCATGGCTTCTTTGTCAAATTCATGAGTAATGTCTACCATCTCTTTTACGATCTTTGCCACTTCCCTGCGCTGGAAGGCCTGGAAATCCTGGAACTCCTTGCTGGGCACCCGATACTGGTTGTTATAATATCCCTGATCAATGATGTACTCCGGACGGAAGGGATAACCTGCTTCCTTTTCAAACTGTTCCAGAATATAGGGACTTACGGATGCAGAATAGCCATACCAGTCCACATATTTTTCCCGCTTCAGCTCATCAAATACCAAGGTAAACTGATGGAAAAACGTGGTATAGCGAATCACGCTAAGGTAAGGATGGTCCTCAATAAACTTTCTAAGACGCTTTAAGCTGTATGCGTGAGTCTTAGGCTGACGCACATCAAAGGTAATCTGATGCTCCACATCTTTCCAGTCATTGATCACCGCATTGTACATATGTACCGGATCCCAGATCAGATAAGCCAGGAAACTTACCGTATATTCATGGAAAGGAGCCGCATGGGAAATGACTACGCAGCCGGTGCTTTCCTCATATTCCCAGTTCTTGGTATCCACAACTAATCCTGTGGTCCGGTCTATCACCTCCCACCAGCGATGGATATCATCTCTGGTGTTCACTGCCATCAGTTCCGGGGAAATCCCTTTCATCAGCGGTATCTCCAACTGCTCCTGAACCGCAGTATGGAAGCCTGTCATAATATAGCACTGCTGTACCTCATCCGGATTCGCCTTTGCCCACTCATTGTCTTTTCTTGTCGTGTAATAAGTGCTGTACACCTTGGCATCAACCTGCTTTAATTCCTCTGGATAGTCTGTGCCATCACAGTCACGAATAGCGTCTGCTCCCCAGCGTTTCATCAGCTCCAGCGTCTCCGGAACCACATCCACATCTGTAGGAATAGTCACACGGCCCGTTCGTTTCATTTTTTCCATAATCTGTCTCCATTCTGTCATATTGTCCTCAGCCTTTGTCAGCAGTCCCGCCCTTTGCGGAAGCCTGCCGCCAAAAAGCAGGCCTATTTGCTGTGTCTGCGGTTATAGTACCAGAGCAGGCCAAGAAGTCCTGCCAGACCCAGCATCATTTTCCCAAGACCGGGAAATCCAATCGTTTTCTGTCCGGTAACCACCAGCCACATACACAGCACAAAGATCACCAGGCAAACTACCATAATCAATCGTTGTTTCGTATATTCTCCCATTCTATCCTATCCTTTCAAGCCTCCCAGCGTCATACCCTGGGTCAGCTTTTTCTGAACACAAATATACAGTATCAGGGTGGGCAGCATTACCATTACCAGTCCGGCATACATCTGACCATACTGAGCCGCAGCGTTCTGGGCCTTCATCAGGTTCATCAGTCCTACCGGAAGGGTCTTTCCTCCGTTTGGATCAGACAGCAGCGTCATGGCGATAATGTACTCATTCCAGAAGGAAAGGAAGTTGAACAGGATCACCGTGATAATGCTGGGTTTTGCCATGGGGAAAATGATCTGGATCATCGTCCTGTGATATCCAGCGCCGTCCATATAGGCTGCCTCCTCAAAATCCTTGGGCAGGGTTACAAAATAACCGGACAGCAGGTAAATAGTAAAGGGCAGCGCTGTGGCTGCATACACCAAAGCCAGCACCACCAAATTGTTCAAAAGGAAGGGAGGCAGTCCCATACCCTTAAGAACCTTATTGCCATCCACAAACATCAGGAAAATAGGCACAATAATATAGTTCACATTGATAAACAGGCCTGCCATATATGCCACATTTAAAATTTTCCGTCCCACAAATTTGAAACGGCTGAGAACATAAGCGGCAGGTAATGCCAGTATCAGCAAAAAAATCAAAGCCAAAGCTGTGACAATCACGCTGTTCAACATATATTCACCCATCCGGGCTTTGGTCCACGCATCTACAAAGTTCTGAAAATAAAAACCTGCAGGCAAAGTCCAGGGATTGCCATAAAATTCACTATTCTGCTTGATGGAAGCCATAAATACCCAGGCCACGGGAACAATAATGCTCACCGCCAGTGCGATCAGAACCACATAAATAAACAGGCGGTAGAGGCTGAATGGTTTTTTCTTTTTCATTTCGTTCACACTCCTCTCCTCCTCTTATATATCAATGGGTTCCCGCTTGGTAACCAGATTTACCAGTCCGCTTAAACCGAAGGAGAATAGAAAGATCACCACGCCAATGGCCATACCGTATCCATAAGAAGAGTTGGTATAAGCCTGCTTGTACATGTAGCTTAGGAATACTTCTGTGCTGCCGTCAGGTCCTCCGCTTGTCATAGCCTTCACGAACAGGAAACTTAAGTTGATGCTGCTGATCACAAAGAAGGTAAGGGTAGTGCGGATATTGGTCCAGATCAAAGGCAGGGTAATCTGGAAAAACTGCTGGAACTTGGTGGCTCCGTCCAGAGCAGAACTCTCATACAGGGAGACTGATACGCTGGACATGCTGGCCATATACATCACCATGTAATAACCAATGGCCTGCCATACCATGGCTCCTGCCAGAGAGAAAATCACGATCTTCTGGTCTCCCAGCCAGTATATCGGATCCGCCCCCTTTCGGAAAATGGACAGAATACTGTTGAGCATACCATTGTTGGCATCATAGATCGCGCTGAAAATGGCGCTGATGATCACCACGGACAGGATATTGGGAATATAGAAAATAACCCGGAAAAAATTCTGTCCCTTAATCTTTTCTCTTGTAAGGATGGCTGCAAAAATCAAGGCCAGACTCATGGTAATCACAGTCACAATGACGATGAGCAGCACCGTATTCTGGAAAGATTGGAGAAATTTTGTATCTCCCATCAGCTTTTCAAAATTTTCCAATCCCACAAACTTCTTTTTGTTGGAATAACCTCCCCATTTGTACAAAGACATCCGGAATACATTGAAGGTGGGAACGATCATAAATATAACGAACAGAACCGTAGCGGGAATAATACAAGCCGCCACAAATCCGGAACGTCTGCGTCCTTTTTTCATAGACTTCCTCCTAAATGCAAAGGAGCTGCGCAAAACATACCGTATCCTATCGGTCACCGTACTTTGCGACAGCTCCTTTCTCTTTCCTTTATGCGATTAGATCAAAAACCTGTCAGCTTACTTTAAAGCTTCTCTTAACTGATCGCTGTCAGACTTGATTGCCTCTACCCACTCGTCTCTTGTCTTGTCTCCGCTTACCAGAGAGTCAACCGTGCCAAATACAGTATCAGCAATGTTTACGCCTTCCACAGCGTCTGTGGTAGCAAATGCGCCCAGAGCTGCCTTTGCGCCGTTATCATAGATGCTGTAGTAAGTCTTATTGTCGCCTTCCAGCTTGTCAGCAAGACCAACTACCGGCTGAATTGCGTTGCTCTTAGCAAAGATATCTACAGCAGTATCAGAGTACAGGAATGCTACAAACACTTTTGCAAGATCGATATTCTCAGCGCCTGCAGGAATCCAGCACTGCTCGAAGAAGGAGTAGGAGTAACGGTCTCCGCCCTCTGTAAGAGCCGGAAGAGCCATGAAGCCCCACTCAAATCCGTCTGCTCTGGGAGCATCCACCATCTCACCGATTACCCAGTTACCGTTGGGCATAAACAGCGCTTTGTTGTCCAGAACCAGCTGCTGATTCTTTAAGTAGTTATCATTATTTGCATTAGAGGGAACCGACTTGTCTGTGTAGGAAGCCAGCTTCTCAATCACATCAAATACAGCGGCAGCTTCCTCGGTATCCCATACACCCTCGGCATAATGAGTAGCCTGGTCGAAGAACTCAGCTCCGCCTGCCTCATACAGCATAGCGTAGAAGAATGCATCAAAGTATCCAGTGGTCGGATAGCTGAACAGAGCAATGCCTTCCTCTGCCGCCTTGTCACCCAGCTCCCACATCTGATCCCAGGTTTCCGGAACATCCCAGCCTTTTTCTTCAAACAATCCTGCATTGTAGAACAATCCGCAGGGTCCGTAGAACATAGGAGCCAGATAAGTCTTTCCGTCACCGTAAGGATTGGTCAGGGAGCTCTCCGTAAAGCCACCTGCAATCTTGTCTCTCACAATACCGTCTTCTCCGGGGATGGTCATATCCAGAACGTCTGTGATATCGGTGAGCGCCTCCTCTTTGATCAGAGTCTCTGTCAGACCAGCAGGACGTCCAGTAGCCAAATGTACCACATCCGGGAACTCGCCGCCTCTCATGGACGGGTCGATCACATCCTCCAGGTTCTTATCTGTAACCAAATCAACCGTAGCCCCGGTCAGTTCCTCAAAAGCGGCACATACTTCTTTCCACATGTCAGCGCCGTAGGCAGTCTCAATAGCGGCAACCTTCAGGGTCTGGCCTTCATATTCCTTTGCCTCCTCTGCCACAGCGGTAAATCCTGATGCACAGGTAGCAGCCATGGTGAGAGCCAGAACCATACTAAGTCTTCTTTTCATCTTGTTATCCTCCTTTTAATACGATACTAACAGTTCAAGTAATTTAAGTATAGCAATGTTTTAGCCGGATTGAAATCATTTTCTTGCTCACTATTTTATATATCTTGCTCCATTCTCCTGTTTTCTTTTTATATACTTTCAAACACTGGCTCTTTTTTCTTAATCATTTTATACAATGACCTCTTCCTTTTTCGTTTTTTCATTAGCGTGTTTCTATAATTTTCTATTTTTCCCAGTTCTTTTTTCTTGATTAAGTTGCATAGTTTTTTGCTTTGCTCTATACTTAAGAAAAAACGCAAGATAATTAAAATCAACTGTCAGGGAGGTATCTTTCCATGAGTAACCGGCGATATGACATTTCTCCTGATCCCCAGGCCCAGCCCCAAACGCTTCAGGGGCGGCTGCTTTACGTCACCTCCGCCCGCTATGACACAGACTGGGACAGCATTCTGCACACCCATTATTTCACAGAACTGTTCTATGTCCATAAGGGCCGGGGACTGTTTCAGATGGAGCAGGAAGCCTTTGAAGTCCAGACCGACGATCTGATCTTAATCAGCCCCCACACTCCCCACACAGAGCGTTCCAACAACTCGGATCCTCTGGAGTATATTGTATTGGGCGTGGAGGGACTCACCTTTATGCAGCCGGATCACACTCCCCTTCTCTACGGAAGGGTAAACTGTCAGGCAGACCATTCCGTGATCCGTTTCTGTCTGGATACCATGCTCCGGGAAATGCGGCAGAATAAAACCTTTCGGGATACCCTGTGCCAAAATCTTCTCAATGTAATTCTCATCTACCTGATGCGCCATGAAAAGCTTCAGCTCTCCATCGCTCCGGCCATCAATGCCAGCCGTGAGATTTCAGGGGTAAAAAAATATATTGACCAGAATTTCAAAAACCCTCTGACCTTGGATACTCTGGCTTCTATTGCTCACCTGAACAAGTATTACCTGGTACACCATTTCACAGAAACCTATGGTATCTCCCCCATCAGCTACCTGCTGGAACGACGGCTGGAGGAATGCAAGACACTGCTGTGCACCACGGATTATTCCATCTCTCAGATTGCTGAGATCACCGGTTTTTCCTCCGGCAGCTACTTCGCCCAGCGTTTCCGCCGCTCAACAGGGATGACTCCCCAGCAGTACCGAACCCAGTTTACCGGGTGAGAACACTCACCCGGTAAACTCCACATCAATTACACAAATTTCACTTTTGGATCCCACTCTCATATAGGGGCCGAATATCCCCACCCCGGAAGTGACAATATTATACATGTTCTCTTTCTTTGCGCATCCGTAAAAATTTTCCCACATCAGGGAAGTGATTATATTCCCCGGAAAGATCTGTCCTCCATGGGTATGACCGCACAAATCCAGATCCACCCCGGCCTCTGCAAGCTCCTGAAGCTCCTTGGGCTGATGATCCAGCAAAATCACAGGCTTGGTAAGATCCATCTCTTTTGTAATCTCCTCCGGAGTTTTTCTTATCTCAATTCCCCTGCCCGGTTTTTCATAATCTGCCCTTCCATACAAGTAAAAAGCCTGGTCAATCAGCACGCCTTCATCATGAAGCAAACGGATCCCTGCCTGTTCCAGAAATTCATCCATTCTGGGATCACTCTGCTTTTTTCCTTTTTTAGGAAAGGTAAACCCTGCCAAAACCCGCTCTTCAATGTCATGGTTTCCATAGCAGGCGTAAACCCCGTACCTGCTGTCGATTCCGGAAAGTACCTGGGCCAGTCTCTTGGGATCATCCAACGCCTCATAATCATTGTCAAAAATATCCCCGGCCACCACTACAAGATCCGGATTTTGCTCATTGATCTTCTTCACCATCTGAATCATATTCCAGGTTCCAATGCTGTAGCCCAGATGAAAATCAGAGACCAGAACAATCTTTAAATCCTTCCGTTTCCCTGCTTCCTTTGCCACCTGGACGCTGTAGCGGGTAGTCCGGATGGTTCCGGCATTCCAGATGCCCCAGGCGCTGATTCCTACTGTGGCTGCCAAACATAAAAATCCCACAGCCACATGGCCCTTTCTTGAAAACAGCAGTTTTTTCCCGGGAAAAGATATTCTTTTCAGGATCAGCCGAATTAGGTCAGCCCCGGCAATCATCATAAAGCCGTATAAAAGCACACCCAGCCAATAGTTGCTGATCAGCTTCAAAATCCGGCGGAACCCAGAGGGCGGAAGGAAAAAGACCAACGCCAGACTCAGGACAAAAAAGGCAAATATCCCTGTAACTGTCCAGGAAACACTCCTTTTCCCCAGCCATTTATGGCAATGGCCCAGCCAATTCAAAATTCTTCTTAAAATATACAGGCACAGGATCAAATAAATCGGTGACAAAAACACAGCGGTCATCTCCCGGCTACCTCCTTCTTTTCTTTTGTTTTTCTATATTGCTCTACATATCTTGTGTTGGTAATTCCCTTTCCTTCATTTGGATTTTTAAGAGAGTATGCCTCATCTGCCAGAAAGGCAAGCCCAAGAGTAAGGCAGAGCAGCTTCAGCCACTTCTTTGGAATTTTCTGTATCAGGCTATCCAGAAGGGGCGCTGCAAGATACACAATAGCCATACCGCCTACGCCGAATACCAGCAGCCCTTCTGCGCAAATTCTTCCATTCAGATTCAGAAAGTAACCGGTATAATCCCACCAGCGCACTCCCCCATGAAGCTTCTCCAGAAACCAGGAAGAAAAATACTCAAGAGTACCGCACACAGTCACCGCTGCCACGAACTCTGCTGCCGGATGTCTCCGCAGGCGGTAGAGCAGAAGCAGAATCACCACACTTCCGGAGCCGTAAATAGGAAGCCACGGTCCCTGCATCACTCCCCGGTTTACAAACTTACCGTCTGTAATAAGGTGGAGACTCACCTCCCAAAGCCACCCTGCGCAGGACATGAAAAAAAAGATCATAATCACAGACCAGATGGAATATCGGCGGAGAAAATTCATGCTCTCTGCCAGTTTCCTTCTCTTTTTTCCTGTGGACAAAGGGTACAGCCTGGTGGGATAGATCTCCCCGCAAAGAGCCATCTTGTCATAGGCAAGACAAAAATCTCTATTTTCCTGCCGCTCGAATTCTTTCCACTGCTTCTGACGGCTGATCGTAAGTCCCAGATACTCTGCCAAAAATTTTTCCACTCCCTTTACGGGAACCGTCCACCGTTCCTCTTTCCGGCACTCCGTTTTCACATCCTGATACGTCTTTTCCAGCAGATCTTGGGAGGGCTGTTCAAACAGATACCTGTCATTGAGCAGTTCCTCCGATACCATGCCTTTTTTCAGTCCCTCCCGCCGAAGCTGTTCATAAAATTCTCCCCCAACGGCCACACGGTAAGGGTTGGTAAAGAGAATATCTGTCACACCCATGGTGAATGTTCCCAAAAATCCCCAGCCCAGGAAAGAAAACTCCAAAAGAAAACACTCCCACTTGTGCCCCTTCATCAGCTTTCTGGAAACAGTGATAGCTTCCAGCGCTCCAAACTCCGGATTCTCCGCCACAAGAAAGGGGACCAGATAATAGGAGTAGTACTTAATCACCCCGCCCACAATCGTAAAGGACCAGAGCATTTCCAAAATTCCGGTGATCCACATCACAAACCCTGCGTGGACCCATCGCTTTACCTGAAAGAACAGCCACATTCTCTGAAAGGGCAGTCTTCTATAGCAGCGCCCTTCCAAAAACATACGGCGCATCACCACCCGGTACACACCGATCAGAAAAATCTGTACAAAACAAAGCAGCGCCACACTCAGGAAAATCAAGATCCCCGCCGCAAGATCCTTTGAACCTACCAGAGATTTTAATCCCACTGCCAGCGTGATCAGATAGGAACCGGAGGATACCTTATTTACAATCAGAGACAATACGCCCCTGCTTCTTCCCAAAACTGCCTTTTCATTCTCCTGTGAGCTTTCTATGTATCGCTTTTCCGCCGCTCTGGCTTCCTCTCTGCGCTGTTCCTCCTGCCCTTTTTTTACATCTGCCGCCAAATGCAGAAAAGCTTGTGCAACCCGATCCGGAGGATTTAAATTGTCTCCCCACTCCAGTCCCACAGAAGGCCCAAGCTTTGACAGAGAATGGGTAAATTCTGCACCGATCACCCCCGCAGCAAGGCACAGGGTCACCAGAATCCAGTAATGTGTTCTCAGCACTGCTCTGCCCCGCCGCTTCCATTGTCTCCGTTTTTCTTCCATGATCCGTTCCTCATTTCAGGTTTTCTGGCTTCCCGGCACCTCTTCCTATCCTGCCGTGTCCTCCTGCCCTGTAATCTTTATTTTTAGAGAATACTATATTCCGTATAAAGATTCAATCCATTTCTTACACTTCCTATTTTCTTATTACTTTCTTCCTGTTTTTTATTGTTTTCTTTTCGTTTTCTTTTTACTTTCTTTTTATTTCTGTCATAAATGCTCACATAAAATTTCGTGTTTTCCGTCTTGAAAACCTCAATCATAAAGATTATCCGATTTTTCTGTGCTCCCAGGATACACAGACGCCTTCTTTATACAATCTTAATACCCTCTGTCTCTTATTTATACAAGTTTAATGCAAATTAAGATAGCATAAAGGCATCATAAAATCAGGCAGGTAAACGGAATGAACTATCAGCAGAAACAAAACCACAGACATATTACATCCTTTCAGATTATTATCCTTGGATTTTTATCCATCATTATTTTGGGCAGCCTCCTCCTCATGCTTCCTGCCGCCACCTGCGACGGAGCAGGCGCCTCCTTGACTGACGCTTTATTTACCTCCACTTCCGCAGTGTGCGTCACCGGACTCGTAAGGCATGACACAGCCACTTACTGGACCGCATTTGGCCAGACTGTGATTTTGCTTCTCATTCAGATCGGTGGCATGGGGGTGGTGACTGTGGCGGTCTCTGCGGCAGTTCTCTCTGGCAGAAAAATCGGCCTGATGCAAAGAAGCACTATGCAGGAAGCCATCTCCGCCCACCATGTAGGCGGAATTGTGCGGATGACAAAATTTATTTTAAAAACCACCTTTTTCATTGAACTGACGGGAACTGTACTTCTTGCACCGGTGTTCTGCAAAGATTTTGGATTTTTCAAAGGTATTTGGTATGCGCTTTTTCACTCCGTCTCTGCTTTCTGCAATGCAGGTTTTGATCTGCTGGGGGTAAGAGAACCCTTCTCCTCTCTTACCACCTATTCCGCCCAGCCATTGGTGAACTTCACCATCATGGCTTTGATCATAATCGGCGGCATCGGTTTTCTCACCTGGGAAGACATCAAAAAGAACACCTGGCATTTTCGCAAATACCGAATGCAGAGCAAAGTGATCCTTACTGTCACTGCAGCTTTGATCCTGTTTCCAGCCATTTATTTCTTCTTTTGTGAATTTTCTCATCTTCCTCTGGGCGAAAGGATTTTGAACGCTCTGTTTCAGTCTGTAACTCCCAGAACCGCAGGTTTCAATACCGCTGATCTTACAGCCTTCAGCCAGACCGGACAAATGCTGATCATCCTTCTGATGCTCATCGGCGGCTCCCCTGGCTCCACTGCCGGAGGTATGAAAACTACCACGATTGCCGTCATGATCTCCACCGCTGTCTCTGTATTTTTCCAGCGTCAGCACACCCAATTTTTCAAACGGCGTATCCCGGAAGAAGCCATAAAAAGTGCTGCCACTGTTTTTCTCCTGTACATTCTGCTGTTTCTCACAGGAGGAATGGTAATCTCCAGCGTTGAGCATATCCCTCTGCTGCCCGCACTCTTTGAAACTGCCTCCGCCATTGGAACCGTTGGACTTTCTCTGGGCATCACGCCTGGCCTTGGGCTGATCTCCCAAATGATTTTAATCCTGCTGATGTTCTTTGGACGGGTAGGCGGTTTAACCCTGATCTTCGCTGCTCTGTCGGTCTCTAAGACCAGCTGTGCGAAATACCCCCAGGAAAAAATCACAGTGGGCTGAATCCGGCAGCCCTAAATTTTAAAAAAACCTGCTGGAAGCTAAGAACACCGTGATCTGTATGGGTAAAAAAACTGCTATAAATAAAAGGACAAAAATAAAGGAGGAACTGTTTATGAAATCCGTATTATTAATCGGCCTTGGACGATTTGGCCGCCATATTGCAATGAAACTGGATGAGCTTCACCATGAGGTGATGGCAGTGGATAAAGAAGAAAAGAGAGTAAATGCCGCCCTTCCCTATGTCACCAATGCCCAGATCGGCGATGCCACAGATAAAGATTTTGTAAGTTCTCTAGGCGTCGGCAATTTCGACGTCTGCATGGTAGCCATCGGCGACAACTTTCAAAGTTCTCTGGAAACTACCTCTCTCTTAAAAGAACTTGGTGCAAAGCTGGTGGTATCCCGGGCAGCCAGAGACGTTCACGCCAAATTTCTTCTCCGCAACGGCGCAGACGAGATCGTATATCCGGAACGGCAGCTGGCAGATTGGACGGCTATCCGATATACGGCAGACCATATTCTTGATTACATTGACTTAAACGGCGATTATGCTATCTTTGAATTATCGATTCCTGAAAAATGGATTGGGAAAACCATTGGTCAGGTAGACGTGCGAAAAAAATATGGCATCAATATCATGGCCGTGAAGCATTCTGGTGTGATGAATCTAAATATCACCTCAGAAACCGCTTTTCCGGAGGGAGATACCATTTTTGTATTGGGCAGTATCAAATCGCTCCAAAAATGCTTCCATATTTAATTCTGTACCGATTGAATATCATTGTTATGCTCCAATCATTGCAGATACCGTGTTTCCCCCTTCCACCCTATACTTCATTATTTTTGAAAGAAGGCCGCTTTATGAAAGATCTAATCCTGCTTTTTTCTGTGGCTGTAGTTTTCTTCGGATGCTATCTGGCCATCAAAAAAATAACTTTATTATCTTTGGAACTGTCCCCTCAATCCGAGAAAATGTTAAAGCGTTCCTCCCTCTGTATTGCCTTCGAAAATCCGCTTACCCTGAGTGCCCTCTCTGTGCCCCTGGAAAAATTTTCAGCAAAATATCCGGAATGCCAGATTCGTCTCTTTATCGGTACCTCGGAAGAAATTCTCCAAAAATTAAACTCCGCTTCCCTGGATTTTGGTTTTGTGCTCACTGCCAGTCCAGCTGCTCAAAAATATCTTCTTTTTCAGCTTCCGTTGGAACAGAAGCCGCTCTTCTTCCCGGCTGCTGAACGGAATCTGGAGCCTCTTAATCCTGAAAAGGAAGCTGCGGGACGCTGCAGTGTACTGTACTCCAAAAGCTCCAGATTCTATGCAGAAAAATTTTCCGGGCAACTGACGGATGCTCTTAAGAAAACTGCTGACTGATCTTTTCACCCTGGTATGGACTGCTTTTTAATTGTTTTCTTTGAAATTATTGAAAAAAATGATATACTTTGAGAAACTTAAAGTACAAAAGATGGGAGGCTCAGCTCTATGGAAGAACCAAAAAGAAAAGGCCATTTAAAAATCTTTTTTGGCTATGCGCCGGGAGTAGGAAAAACCTATTCCATGCTGCTGGCTGCCCTCAGCGCCAAACACAGAGGGATAGACGTTGCCGTGGGCTGTCTGGAATCCTGCGGCCGCGCCAAGATCGCATCCCTGCTTTCGAAACTGGAATGCCTGCCCCCTCTTGTTATCCGTACGGACGGCATTTCACTCTCAGAATTTAATCTGGATCAGGCCTTGGAACGAAAACCTCAGCTCCTGATTCTGGAAGAGCTTGCCCATACCAACCCTCCAGCCTGCCGTCATGCCAAGCGTTTCCAGGATATTGCGGAACTTTTGAACGCCGGGATTGACGTCTACACTACTGTAAACGTCCAGAACATTGAAAGTCTGAACGACACCGTAGCTTCCATTACCGGAATCCAGGTTCGGGACCGCATCCCTGATTCTGTATTTGATAACGCCTACCAGGTGGAACTGGTAGATATGGAACCCCAGGAACTGCTTCAGCGCATGAAAACCGGGAGCGTTTACATTCCGCTTCCGCCTGAACAGTCTCTAAATCCTTTCTTTAAGCTGGAGGTTCTCACTGCCCTTCGGGAAATCGCCCTGCGCCGCTGTGCCGACCGGGTCAATCTCCTCACCAATGATTCCGGGGCGAAAAATCAGAGAGGCTATCCCACAGATGAACATATTCTGGTGTGCCTCTCCCCTTCTCCTTCCAATGCAAAACTGATCCGCAATGCTGCCAGAATGGCCAACGCCTTCCGCGGGACCTTTACTGCCCTGTTTGTGGAAACTCCGGACTTTTCCCGTATGTCTCAGGAGGATATCAAACGGCTTCATGACAATATGCACCTGGCAAGACAGTTAGGAGCAACACTTGAGACCGTGTACGGAGACGACGTCCCCTATCAGATTGCAGAGTTTGCCAGACTCTCTGGAGTGACCAAGGTGGTCATTGGAAGAAGCTCTGTTACAAAAAAGCGGCTCTTAACGAAACCTGCACTCACAGAAAAACTGATTGCCAACGCTCCAAATCTGGATGTGTATATTATTCCGGATGCCGTTTCCAGTGCTTCTTTCTACCGGGCAAATAAACCTGGAAGAAAACAGACCATTACCGTATCCTTCCTGGATGTTTTCAAAAGCATCCTCATTTTGATCGGTGCCAGCGGCATCGGCCTGCTGTTTCGCCACCTGGGATTTGCGGAAGCCAACATTATCACTGTATATGTGCTGGGTGTTCTGATTACCTCCGTGATCACCACCCACCAAATCTACAGCCTGATTTCTTCCCTGGTAAGCGTTCTGGTGTTTAACTTCCTGTTTACAGAACCTAAATTTACCTTTCAGGCTTACGGCCAGGGATACCCGGTCACCTTTCTCATTATGTTCCTTGCAGCGCTTCTTACAGGAACGCTTGCCATCCGGCTGAAGAATCATGCCAAACAGGCTGCTTCCTCCGCTTATCGAACCAAGGTTCTTTTTGATACCAATCAGTTGCTGCAGCAGTCCGGAAGCAAGGAGGAGATCGTCTCTGCCACAGCCAATCAGCTTGTCAAACTGCTGGGAAGAGATATTGTCTTCTATCTGTCTCAGGAGGATACCCTCGGCCCACCCCGGGTTTTTTCCTCCTCCCAGACTCCCCCGGAAGCCGCTATTACATCCCCCAGCGAGCGGGAAGTGGCTTTGTGGGTACAGAAAAATAACCGCCATGCAGGAATCACCACTGAAACACTGGCTAACGCCAAATGCCTCTACCTGGCAGTCCGGATAAATGACCGAGTCTACGGCGTTGTGGGAATCGTCATAGGACCAGCTCCTCTGGACGTATTTGAAAACAGCATTCTTTTATCCATTCTGGGAGAATGTGCCCTGGCTTTGGAAAATGAAAAAAATGCCCGGGAAAAGGAGGCTGCCGCCATTCTGGCCAAAAATGAAAAGCTGCGGGCCAACCTTCTGCGGTCCATCTCCCATGATCTGCGCACGCCTCTCACCTCCATCTGCGGCAATGCCAGCAACCTGCTTTCCAACGGGGACGCCTTCGATCCGGATACAAAAAAACAGCTCTACACAGATATCTATGATGATTCCATGTGGCTGATTAATCTGGTGGAAAATCTTCTTTCTGTCACCCGCTTAGAGGAAGGACGACTGAATTTCCATATTTCTGAGGATCTTATGGATGATGTGGTCTCGGAAGCCCTTCTCCACATGAACCGGAAAAGCGTGGAACACTGCATTACCGTGGAACATGCAGAAGATTATCTTCTGGCAAAGATGGATGCCAAATTGATGGTACAGGTGATCATCAATATTGTGGACAATGCCATCAAATATACACCGCCAGGGTCTCACATTGCGATTCGAACCTGGAAGGAAGGTTCAAACGCCATGGTATCCATTGCAGACAACGGACCTGGTATTCCAGATGAAATGAAAAGTCACATTTTTGACATGTTTTACAGCGGCGCCAACAAAGTGGCCGACAGCCGCCGCAGCCTGGGACTGGGACTGTCCCTGTGCAAATCCATCGTAAATGCCCACGGCGGAAGGATCCAGGTTTCGGACAATCAGCCGCAGGGCACTGTCTTTACTATTTCACTGCCAGCAGGGGAGGTACAAATTCATGAATAAACCATTGATCTTAGTAGTAGAAGATGACAATTCTGTAAAAAATCTCATCTCTACCACCTTAAAGGCCCACGACTACCGCTACTTAACGGCGCCCAACGGCACCACTGCCATCCTGGAGGCCTCCTCCCACAACCCGGACATTGTACTTCTGGATCTGGGACTCCCGGATATGGACGGCATTGAGGTAATTAAAAAAATCCGCACCTGGTCCAACCTTCCCATCATTGTTATCAGTGCAAGAAGTGAGGACACCGATAAAATCGATGCCCTGGATGCCGGTGCAGACGACTATCTTACTAAGCCCTTCTCTGTAGAGGAGCTTCTGGCAAGACTTCGGGTCACCCAGCGCCGTCTTGCCATGATGCAGGGAGAAGCTCCTGCTACAAAGACCTCTGTATTCACAGATGGTCAGCTGAAAGTGGATTATGCCGCCGGCTGCGCTTACCTTGGAGACGAGGAACTGCATCTGACTCCCATTGAATTTAAATTGCTCTGCCTCCTCTCCCGGAATGTCGGAAAGGTACTTACCCACACCTTCATCACCCAGAGCATCTGGGGCAGCAGCTGGGACAATGACATTGCCTCTTTACGAGTTTTCATGGCTACCCTACGGAAAAAGCTGGAAAAGGGGCCCGACTCTCCCCAGTATATTCAGACCCATATCGGTGTTGGCTACCGGATGATGAAGGTGGAATAGCAGCCAGCGAATACTAGTCAAGCATGGAGGACTGCGCCAGCTTGACTAGTATTCAGGTTCCTCTAAAATCAGTTCCTTTGTTCCTATTTTCCTCCTCTGCATTGCATTTCCACAATAAATGAACTGCAATCAGAAAAGCTACCACCAACCCAACTTCTTTCCAATCTCATCTGCTATTAAAAAGCCCAGCACTGCCCCAAGCACATTGACATCTTCTTGCCAAATCCCTATCGTACACATCATAATTGCAGTATGTCGCCCCGTCCAGAATGTATTATTCTTTCCTTGATTTTTTTTGACCTTATAGAGCAGATACTGTATCAGCAGTGTAATCAAAAAAAATACCACTGCATAAAATATGATTTCCCACATAGTCTCCTTCCCTCTTTTATCTGCTAATGATTTCTATTCGGTATATTCCCAGTTTTTTATTAGAATATGTTCGGATTCCGCCCCATCTTCCCTTCCTCTGCAATTTCTTCAAAATATAATCTGCTGCCTCTTTCTCTATTCCACCTTTATTTAATCTGCCTTCTGCCCGAAATACAACCGTCTTCTCATTTTGGTCAATCTGTTTATCAATGTATGCTATAAGTTTCTGTTTCATCTGGAAAGAACATCTGCTCTGCACATAATAATTTGCTGCTTTTGCTCTGCACTCTGGTAGCCTACTATCTGCTCTATGATCTTGATGCATCAGCTCATCTGTCAGATTAAAATAGGCATACACCACAGCCCCCTTCCTCTGACCGCCCATGCCGATATCCCAGGTAACGTCCAACTGGTAAGGCGCTCCATCTATATTCACAATATTCCATGCATGGGGCGAAGCCTTTCCCTTTTCCACCGTATCTCCTGCTGCCACAATACATTTCACATTTACTGCATTTAAAAGAACTTTGACTGCCTTTGCAATGCCTTCGCATTGGGCCTTATGATGTGCAAAGACTCCCAGAATATTGTGGGAAGCAATTACCCTGGACACCTTCTCTTTATCAGCACCTTCGTAATCATATGTAATGTTCCGGCAGATCCAATCATGGATTCGTAGCTCTTTTTCATAATCGCAGCACTCCAGTAGCTGCAACTGTCCCGCCAGTTCATTTACGGTCTTTTCAATTTTTCGATTATATTCTTTCACTTTTTCTTTCGTAAAAAAATACTGAGGGCAGATCGCCACACGGCCAAACCGATCGCTGGCAATACTGCAGGCTGACTGATTCAAAAAATAGATTAAAGGATTATCTCGTGTCATTGCCCGAAAAATCCGTCCAAAGCTCTCCTGAATGAATCCATCACTTACTGATAGAGGAATAAGTTCTTTCTGTTCCATGACACCATTATAAAATGCCTGATAAACCGTTTGTTCCTGCTTATTTAGTTGATCATAATAGTAACGATCTACAATCATTTCTTATTTTACCTGTGCCTTTTTCTCATCAGAATCGCTTATACAACAATCCAATGTAAACTATGTTTCCTATCGTAAAACCCTCTTATAGATGCCTCGTTCTTTATTCGTTTGATGTAAAATACGCCATCACCACAGTAATGTCATCTCCGCACCCAAGAGCGCTGGTCTCTGTCAGCCACTTTTTTAAATTTCCCTGCACCGCATCTGCCCCATGTTCCCGGAGAATACGAAAATAATCCCGGCAGGTTTTCTGAAATTCTGCATCTGAGGTATAGCTATTTGCAAATCCATCTGTGGAAAGCATATACATACAAGGAGCTTCCGTCTCTCCCTCACGATGCCATACAGAAGCTACTGCCTTACGCCAGGCATCTGGTTTTGACAGAGAGTGTGTCTCTATGCCTAAAAACTTTTCCGGTTCCACCAGTGGTGACACTTCCGCTTCCGTAATCCGGCTAATGTCTCCATCTCCGATCTGAAAAGAAAAGACAAAAGAATCCGTAATCAGCATTCCCAGCAAAGTAGTGCCATAAAGAGTGTACACAGATGGCCACTTCACATTTCCCGCCTCGTCCAGCATTCCCTCTGCCTTATTCTTGTAATAGGACTGCCTCACTCTTGCCTGCCACTCTTCGCAAATATCCTGGGCAATCCGTAGCTCTCCCTCCCGATTTAGAAATGTAATCAGGCTTTGCAAATCCTGCCCCTGTGTGCCATAGCTTTGTAGATAGTTTTTCATCACCTCACAAAACGTGTTCACAGCAATCAGCGAACCCCGGTCGCTTCTGGGACATTTTTCACCCCCATGTCCGTCTGCCACTGCAAGGATTGCTATGTTCTCTGAGATCTCTAAAATCTTTCTGCTGTCCTGACAGGGCATTTGATTTCTTATGTGAGTCGCACCTTTGACAATTCCGTCACATATATAACGTTTCATCCGACTCCTCCTCTTCTTACCACACTGCTCCCTCATCAAAATCATCCGGATTAGGAATATTGCTCATATCCAGCACCAGCGGAGCTGCATGATGGGACGGCGCAAAAGGATCCTCCCCATCAGCATCAGCAGTAGCACCCGGCGCTGCCGGTGCTGATGCAGGAAGACCATTCATCGGTTTGCTTGAGGGAGCGGATACCATAGAAGCTGTGGTAGACGCCCACTTGATCATCTTTGCAAGAGCTGTAGCATTATTTGCCTGCAAAACAAGCTCCCTATTACCGGTAAATTCCAACAAAACATCATCATCCGCATCCTGTCCAATAGAAATTCCAATCTTCACCGCCTTCCGAAACCAAGGCATCCCCTTTAACTGCTCAAGACTCTTTTTATAATCATCTGTAGGTTGACCATCCGAAAGCAGCACGATCACAGGGGGAAGGGCTCTCTCTGGCATAGGCGGAATGGAAAGCTGCGCTGCCAGAAGATCAAAGGCCTTCCCAAGCTCAGTGAGGCCGTTTGCCTCCATATCCTCCCAGCTGTAATCCTCCACCGGCACAGGCTTTCCGGTAATCCAGCTGGCACCGGATGAAAACTGAAGAGCCCGTATCAATAGCTGGGCATTGGGATTATTGTCTGCTGAATTTCTCATCTCAGGAATACACTCCTGAATCGTATTATTTACAATTCCAATTTTTTCTCCATACATGGAACCTGAACAGTCCACCACCCAGAAAAAATGAATAGGCCTTGTTGATAGTTCTCCTCCTGGTCTTTGCAGTTCCTTCATAACCTGATCCCCCTTTGTTTTAAACCTGAACTTATATCAAAAATGTTCCCGTTGTCTGCGGAAAAATAATCTTTACACCCTTCGCAATCCCTGCGGTTCTCCCTGGTTCCACCGGTATCTGCGTTCCATCGGCCTTCTGGTACGTCCAATTAACCGTATCCTCATTCCGAATTCCCCACAGCGCCGGATTCTTGGGATTCTGTACAACCGAGCCAACTACTGTGTCCATATCAAAATCATCGTATACATGATGATGCAATAGCTTTGTATCCGGATGTAACAGCACCTGATTCTTTCCAATCACAATCTTATACGGTACCTGTACCGCCTTCCCGCAATTCCAGCAGGTATGAGCTGCCCCTTTTGTCTCTAGATCTTCATCATAAAAGATCTGCGCACCGCAAGAACACTGCAGCATCCCGCTCATCATATTAGAAAACAGTGTCATCCACTCCGGCTCTGTGATCCGCTTGCTGGGCTCATGCAGCCCCACCGTAAAGGCTTTTGTAAACATCTGACGCAGCTTTTCCGGATAAAGAGGCCAATAAATGTTGGCATTGTCATGGATTCCCTTCACCGGCCTGTTGGACTTATCATTCGGATCAAAAATAAACACCGGGTTAGTTCCGTACAGCTTCACTCTAGCAGCCATATCCATACACTTGATGCTTGCCTCCTGTTTTCCCTCCAGCGGATGGTTTACCATAAAAAGATAAAACAACAGCACAGACAAAGAGTACCGGTCCGTATCCTTGGAAGGCCGTTTCTCCCCCCTGACAATTTCTGGAGCCATAAAACCGGGTGTACCCAATATTCCCCCCGGTTTGCTATTATCAAAAGACACATTGTCATTGTCACAGATCAGTACATCTCCGCTGTCCGGATTAAAAAACAGGTTGCCAAAGGAAATATCCTGATATTTTGCCCCCATTGCATGAAGCTTCTGATATCCTCTGGTAAGATGAAAAGCCGTCCTGCAAAGAGTATAAAAAGAAGGATTCACTCTTTTTTTCATCAAATCCACAATGCTCTTATAATTCTTAGGCCGCAGTGGCATGATATATCCAAACAGATCTCCCTGAGACGGAACAATCATTTCCTGCGGCCACAAAAAACAAGAATCCGGTGAGCCTTTGGCAACAATTGTTTCCAACGTTTTCTTCTGTCTTAGGGTAGCGCTCCCCTTAAAATACCATTTCAATGCATAATGACTGCCGTTGCATTTTACATCATATACCTCTCCCTGACCGCCAGCCCCCAAAAAGCGGGTTACTTCATACTTATTTCCACACTCCGACGTAAGAAGCGTCCCTGTCTTTAACTGTCCTTCCATTACGGTATCTGCCTCCTCTTTATCAGCTGCAAGGTCTGATACACCACATCTCCCTCTGCAACAATCATACAGTAAGAACGACTACCAAACTGCATCTCACAGCCATTTTGATAAGGCGTTACCGCTGTCAAATAGCGGTACATCTTATCAAATCCCCAGTCCTTTGCCTGAAAAACAATTCTCTTGTTAGTGATATACAAGATTCCTCTATGCTGCACCAGCTCCGTATGTTCCTCCACTTTCCCCCGACCGGAACTCACTCTGGTTCCCTTAAACAATCCTGGACTGCTGTGTCCATAATGACGATACTGTTTTACCGTTTTTTTCTCCAAATTAACCGCCTTGTCAATGAAATGAATCTTTTCCCCTGATTTCAAAAACAGCTGATCTGTATTTAAGATCGGAAGCCTCCCTGACATGATCTCATTCTTTGCCGCTGATGGAAGGATGGATGTCACTGTGGGAATCTGATTCTGGTCTCCAAACAGAGCGTCAAAAAAACCCATACTACTCACCTCATTTTCCTCTATCCTACTGCCCTTTATAAATTGTGGCTGCCTTCTCGCTTCTTCCTCATACCAGCTGATACTTGATGCGATTCTTTCTGGCATATTCCTCTGCATAAGAGCCGAAAGAGCACTGAAGGATAAATTGAGAATCCGTATTGGTAAATGCATCCTGACCAATCCTTGTCACACTATCTGGAATCGTCAGCAAATCCAGAGAACTGCATCCCAAAAAAGCCCGCTCACCGATACTGGTCAGATGCTCATGCAATTTTATTTTCTTAAGCTTGCTGCACCCTTCCAGCATTCTGTCTGAAATTACATCCAGATTTTCCGGTATTTCCATCTGCTCCAATTCTTTACAATCTGCTAAAACCCCTTCGCCAATCCAGTAAACGCTGCCAGGAATCCCCATCTTCCTAAGTCCAGTCCCCCGCAAAGCATTGGCTCCGATTCGTTCCAGATGCAAGGGAAGCGTCAGGGATCTCAGACTGTTACAATACTCAAACGCAGAATCCCCGATTTCCTTTATACTCCCTGGTAACACAACCTGATACAGCCCACTGCAATCTGCAAAAGCCCCTTTTCCAATATAGCCGATCCCTTCAGTCAGGATTGCCTCTTCCATACTGCTTCCACGAAAACTATTCTCTGCAATTTCAATAACTGGGGTGTTTCCTGATTTGTTTTGGAAAATAATCGTAGTATTCTTACTTCCGGAAAATCCCGTCACCGCCAGCCCCATTCCCTGCTGGCTTTTCTGATAAGTAAACAGATCCCCATAGGCTTTCCCGGAAAAAGACTTCTCATCCTGAATAGCCGGGCCGCTCCCCTGCTTTTGCAGCGTAATCTCACACGCTTTTCCCAACACCTTATTTCCGTAGCAGACGCACCAGACAGAAACAATCCAGTCTGCATGAACCCGACTCATTCCAAACTCATCCATCAGCCGTTTTACATAGCGAAAGGCGAATGCATGATTGATTCTGGAGGTATTCTGGATATCCTGAGCAATCCCCATATTGTAAGCAATCAGCAGCAGATTTACATTTCTCGCCTGATCCGGAAACAAGTCTTTAACAAAAGCTGTAAATCTCTTTTTATCATCTAAGGCTGCTGCATACTTGCGCAGCATGGCCTCAAAATCCTGTTCAAAAATAGTCATTCACCTTCTTTTTCCTATTTTCACCTGGAAAACCACTCTGTCCCTTTGCATCCAGCCCGCTATTCCACGCCAAGGGCTTTGAAGACAGCCTCCTCAGCAGAGGAATAAAAGATCAAGCTAAAGGCCCCTACAAGATCAGAAGGAACTGTCCCAAGATCCGCCGCTGAGGTAATAGGCAGCAGCACTTTTTTTGCTCCGCTGTCTAAACATACCTGGAGAGTACTGGCTAGATCATCCACTTTAATCAGCGTACCGCCGATACTGATTTCCCCTAGAATTGCCAGACTGTTCAAGGGAGTTTTTCCCAATGCTGCGGAACAAATTGCAATCAAAGTCGGCAATGCCAAATTAGCTGTCATTCCAATGCCCTGCATGTCCTGATAATTAATGATATAATCCTTGGTTGTGGTACTGATCTGACCGGAAATACGGTTTCCATTGGCTTTCAAATAGTTTAAAGCTGTATTTGTTGCTTCCTTCGGCTCTTTTCCTGATCCGATGCCAGTACAGGTCAGCTTTCCATTACCAGGCAACATCTGTGTCTCCAGCATATAGCAGCCAATCATACCAGTCTTTGACTTAGAAACGGTGTAAACAGATCCCGGTTTTCCCATTCCCTCTGGAATCAATTTGCCACCGCCCTGCTCAGGAACAGAAACATAGTGTTCTTCAAAACTATCATTGTCAATATAAGAGAAGTTTACATCATAGAACTCCATACCGCCAATCTTCTTAAGCTGTTCCTTTACTCTGCGCCGAAGTTCCATAGAAATATTCATAATTTCCTGCACTTCATCTTTGGTTACTTCTCCATCTGGATACAGCAATTTTATAAAGCCCGATATTAATTTACGTACAGCAATCGCATCACGCTGTTTCAAATGATTTCCAAATCTGAAATATTTATCTGCTATATCACTGTAATTTTCTTTTCTTAATTCTCTCATAAATTCAGATAAATAATCCGTGATAAAACCATAATCATTCGTAAATGATGCTGGTTGATATGGAGGAATCTCCCATCCAGGAATATAGCAATGCATACGATCTAGGAATGCAGTATCTGTTCCCATTTCTGGTGGAAATGGATCAAATAAACTGGACGTCTTCAAAAGTGTATCAACACTCTGATCAATATTCCCCACAAAAACCATGGAAGCCTTGGCCTGAATCTCTGCTTTCCCCCGGGAAAAAGCGCCGGATGCCATGTATCCCTTCATGATCTGAATGCCATCCTTGTCCTTAAATTTAATCCCTGCAACCTCATCAAAAGCCACACAGTCCCACATACCCACAAGCCCTACTGTATGATTGGACATGTTGTAGAAAAGATTGGCAACTGTTGTCTGTCCTCCGGCAACCAAAATGCTGTTGGGCGAAATCTGCTCATATATGTAAGATTTACCTGTAGAACGTGGTCCTAATTCACAGAGATTAAAATTATTCTCTACCAACGGGATCATACGGGCAATCAGCAGCCACTTTACTCTTTCGCTAAACTTGTCCGGCTCCAGACCCGTGGATCGAAGAAGCACATCCATCCACTCTTCCTTGGAAAATGCTTTCCTTCCATTTCTCACTTCATCCATATCCACATGGGGCATCTGAATCGGTGTCAGCTTGCGGATTCGGATGGGCTGAGTATTTTTCTTATCTTCCTCGATAAACTCATACTCCATCTGCAGGATACACCAGATACCTCCACAGAGTAGTCTGTCATAATCTTTCACATAATCCGGATGAATAGGGATCCCCTTCACGCCAAGATTGGAGAATGTGGCTTCATAACGGTCTTCCTTTGTATTCAGCACCACCGTAATACGGTCAATCACGGTATAGCTACCTCTTTCACGCAAAAGAGAGAGAATCTTCTGTGCCTCATCTGGACGCACATAGTTATCTCTCAAAATACGCTTTACATTCTCTACTCCCTCTTCAATGATTTCTTCATCATCGGAATTACAATACTGTCCAAGGAGATATTCCAGTACATAGACTGGAACATTGGCTCCTTCACGGATGGATTTGGTTAAATCCTTCCGAACAATGCGGCCGTCATAATATTGACGGAGTTTATTTTTAATCACCAGACGTCTGTCCTCTGTTTCCATATATTCGTCCATCATACACCTCATCCTTATTTTTCTATGATTTTCCAATATCCTTTTCGATTCGTTCCTTCACGAACCAATACGTTATCCTTCTGCAATTTTGCAAATAAGCGCTTTACCGTTGTAAGAGAAACCGCCAGCTTATCGGCATACTCTTTCTGCGTACACGATGCATTTTGCCTAATCCATGACAAAAGGCTCATTTCAAGCTCACTAATATCAGAAATGGTGTCTTTATTGGTGTCAATGGTGCCAGAAATAGTATCTCTATTAGTATCAATGATGTCAGTTTTAGTGTCGCTGATACCATTCTTACCATTAAACAATGCATAGTCATAAGAATACATTTCATCTAACGGGACAATAATGCGAAAGACATCATCCTCCAAAAACTGCGGTTCTTTCCCTGAATAATATTTGCTGTATTCAAATAATTTCTTTACACCTGATCCCAGTTGATCTGCATAACCAATATTTCTGAAAAAAGCTGCAATAATCGGATTTTTTGAATTTGGTTCCAGATTATCTAAGGTAATGTATCCCGCTTTTGAAGCTCTGTTCGCATTTTCCACATACATTCGCTCTTTTTCAATCACAAATTTTGCCGTATAGCTGCTGGTAAACTCACGATGCATCAGCGTATTGCTGACCATCTCACGCACAAGAATATTTCTCAAGCTTATATTCATCGTATCTTCTAAAAAGAACTTGTCCGGAAGATGTTTTCTTCCAAACTCTAAAAGCCGTTCATAGCTCTCGATCAAATTTGTCTTTATAATCTCGCGGTCATCATAGCGAGTGGTATTGACCTTCCGGACAAGAGCATCTGTTACATACGTCGGTGCTACATTTAATATCACATCATCTTTCCCGAGTAGCATAATTGCAGCCAGATTAAATCCTTCTTTTCCGGTTGCCACATCCCGTCCATACAATCCGGCACTTTTTAACAATGCCATATCATCCATTGTTGTCCATGGATGCTGACCACCAGCATGATTCTGTGCCCTAATACGGATTCTCGGAAGCAAATCCAGTCTTAAATCTTCCATTGTGGCATATGGATAAATCTTCTTTTCCGTAAAGATATTCTGTTTACGAATATACATTGCAGCAATCTGACTGGTTGCCGTTACTTTTACATCTGCATCATCCACACGGTCATAGACCACTTTCTTATAACTATGAACCTCTGCACTGGGAGGGACATGCACATGGATGATACTATGTCCTTGCTCATCCTTCATAATTTCAGGAGCTAAATAAATGGTCGGAGAAAACAATGCCGGATTACTGATCACCGTGATAAAGTTCTTCACCATATCAGGAGCTGCCTTTTCCGGTACGCCTACCACCGTTCCATCATCCAATACTCCCATAAAAATATCGCCGCCAAACCGGTTCAAAAAGGAGCAGACTGTTTCATAGGTATCTGATTCTATTCCATTTCCGCAGCGTTTAAACTCAACGGCTACAGTTTCTCCGATTGTAAGAATGGATTGAAATTCTTTTAAGTCCAACTAATCACCTCATTCCGTTTCGCTTTTCACACTTTATCAATTCTGATTCCATGAATAAATTGCTTCAGCTGTATTTTACTATACTTTTCCTCATCTTATTATACCGCCTACCTCTGCCTAAAACCCAAAATCATCCACAAACGCAATATCAATCATAAATTCATACTGCTGCAGAATATTCTTCTCATCATTCGCATCCGCCAGTACCAGATAATACTTATCACCATATTTATATTCTCTGGACTTCAATGTGAATTTCTCGTGGAATGTTCTTTTCTCCGGTGCATCTTCTCTGCTGTTTGCCACAATCGGTACATCAAAGGATATTTTTTCTCCATCTTCTGTCGTAAAGTATGCCACTAGGCTTCTTGCCTTCATGGTATCTGTTACTTTCTCTGTCTGAATGAAATCAAAGTAAGTAATCAGGTTTGTTACCTTTCGATTGACAGAAGTTAAGATCACATCCACGTAATCATATGCCACTGCTCTGGTATTGGTTGTCAGTTCGATCACTGGTATCAGCATTTCCTGCAAGGACGATCCACCATGTACATAATTCTGTCCGCCACCAGCTACTTTAAAAATATCTGCTCCAATCGGTGTTGTCACATATAAGTGATTCATGTATGCCATCATTCTCGACTTTATTCCCGGCTCATTTACTTTCTGTGTTGTGATCAGGAAGCGTTTATTAGAGTATATACAGATTTCCCGATCATAAGACACTTTATCAAACTCATGCAGCTTGTCTCTCTTGTATAAGAACCCATGGTCTGCCGTAACAAAGAACTTCGCTGCTGATATATAGCCTGTCAATTTTTTGATCAGTTTGTGAATTTCCTCGATTGCCTCTGAGCAGGCGGTAAACACTTCATTCTCGCTGGCTGGCTTATCTCCACGGGCATCTACCTGGTTGTGATAGATGTATACGATATTTTTCTTCTGTAATAACTCACGGATTTTCTCTTTATTGGCACTTGCTACTTTATCAAATGCTAAAGCCACATTATTTTCATTCTGTGCTTTTAAGATTTTATCTCTGGAAGCCAGATCACCGCAGCTCTGTCCGTCTACCGTTACATTCAGCTTTTCATCCACCTGCAGTTCCTTGTGTGGTAAAAGGCTTGCCATTCCCACTGATGTTACAGATGGAAGACCGCTGATCATGCACTCCAGCTTCGGGGTACACTTTTCATCCAGTTCCAGTCGTTCCATCAGCTCTTTGGCACATTCGTACCGGAAAGCATCCGAAATAATCACAATCACACGGTTCTTTCCTTCGTATGCTTTCAGATAATTCCGGTAAAAATCTTCCTGGCGTTTCAATCCGGTATCTGCCACCAGATTCTCTGTCAGCTCCAGATTCCACTTCGGCGTTACTTTCTGCAGGTAAGTAAAGGAATACATATTCTCGATTCGCTCTCTCACCTGTGCAAAACGCTCCGTATCCTCCATACAGTCATAAGCACTGTAAAACCATCTATAATAAGAATCGATCAAATATGTCTGTTTCTGGTAATCTGCAACCATATCTTTGATATCACTGGTCACTTCCAGAACAGATACAGCTTTCATCATCTGATAGGCATATTTGATTGCCTGATATTCATTTTTATATACACTTCCAAAATGACAGGACTTTGCAGTTCGCTGCTCTGCAATCTGCGCAAGGTTCATACCATCAATCTGAGCATCCAGAATCTCATCATTCAACTGATCCAATGCCCAGTCAATTAAAATACCATCCAGTCCCCGGAAAGCATCGCAATTTGCAATGTCCAAAAGTTGTGCAGACTGATCTTTTGCTTTGTCCGCATCCTTTTTCAATTCATCCCGGATTCTGAATACAACCCGTATTGTCTTGTCCACTTTTTCTGATAATACATCATAAGCCTCCTGATAGAGTACATTGTCCATCAGATTCCGGACAAATACGATAACATCATTTTTCTTTTTCAATACATAGGATTTCAAAACAGCTGGTAAAGTATTTTTTAACGATACTGATGCATAAGTCAAGAGCATACATGCTGCCAAATCATCTATGTTTGGATTTTCAGACTGATATCCAAAATATTTCTCACATAATTCCCAGAACTTTTCTAAAAGTCCGTTATCCTCAAGTGCTTTCATGTATGCGTTGCTGTCGTTTAACAATAACTGTCTTGTAATTTCTTCAAAATTCGGAGTCTTCACATCTGTAAGCACGGAAATAAGACCAATATCAATGGTCTCTACATTGAAATGGTCTATGCCAAGGTCTTTAAACTTCTCAATACGATTCTTATTCTTCCAGAAGTTACTGTACTGTGCCAGATGTTCTTTAAATCGGTTATCAATTCCAATTTCCTGTAACATCTGGGATACCCGGTCCGTATAGTAGGTCGCCGAGTAATAATACATATCTGCTAATGGATTCTCTGCATCACTTGGTTTTGGAAATGGTGCATATACAAGATACTTGTTCTCTGTATCTGATTCATTCAATAACCATTTGGAATAAAACCAGTTTGCTCCATCCAGAATATGTAGTTTTGCATGATCCAACTGTAACTCAGATACCTCATCTTCGTATTCCCCTTTATCATCAAACCAGAATACGATACGGGTATCTGATTTTGAAAACTCTGTATTCAACTGATCTTGTATATTTTGTAAGTCCATCTACATTGTCTCCTAACACGTTAATTTGTATTCTCTGGCAAGTTCTTCATTCAAAACTGCCACCTCAACGCCCCATATTTTCCGTACTTGCAGTAATCTGGCTTTTAATTCTGCCAACGGTCCGGCGAGCCATGTAATATCTTTTGCATTTTTCACAACTACTATAAATTTCAACTGAATTTCTTTCATACTGTCCACTGTGCGAAGTTCAGCTCCTACCTCTGACGTATCCGGATACTTTTCCATAATTGCAGCCAAATATATCTGTAGCGATGCGACAAACTTCTCTGTTATAGAAGAATAATACTCTTCAAATTTCTGTTCTTTCTCTTCGGATTCATATCGGTTGGCAGCATTGGGACAGCTTTTCTTTGCTTCCAAAAATAAAATACTATTCTTACTATATTTTAAAATGAATTCAACCGTTTTTATTCCAGAGCCAAGATCCTTATATATTTTGGAATCTTCAATATAAAACAAATCTTCTTCATCAAATTTTCCAAAATTCATTTCTGATTCCGTTATGATTTTCACTTTAATGCCACCCCGATTTCTTCTCTGTAAAGCTGTCGGAAGGTATCCATGATTGCATTATGTTCCAATAATTCAAATTCTTTGGCTGTTTCACACTGTACTCTGCCTTCTTCATCTTTATATAAAGAAATATACTGAACTTCACTATTTTCACTTCGTTTTACCTCAATGTATTTCGACAGGAAATAATCATGAGTGGAAACAAATATCTGTACACCTTCGCTTTCCAACATAACGAGCAGTTCTGCTAATACTGGAATATATTTTGGGTTTATATTTGCTTCCGGTTCATCCCAAAACAACACGGAGCCTTTTTCCAGTGTTCCATTCTTAATCAATTGCCATAAAAGAGCAATCTTACGCAAACCTTCTGCCACCAGATTAAACTCTAATTTTGCCTGGGTACCCGGTTTTAAATAAAAACGATCTTCTTGCAATGTTACTTTTCCATTACTGATTTTTTGTAAAATATCCAGATATCTCTTTCTCCCTGCTGAATCTACACCTCTGGAAATATCAATCTTTGCAGCTGCAATAATATCCAGATAGGTGTCATCAAACTCTACGTTTCCCATTTTTACTGCAGCGTCCAGATTCCAGGCATTGGATAATATTTCTTTTGCAGGAATAAACACGCTGGTAAGATCG
>CAJLNC010000014.1 GCA_905207905.1 uncultured Lachnospiraceae bacterium
TACAGGTAGAAATTGTAGACGGAGTCGGATAGAAATCCTGCACCTGCTCCGGCATGTACCCCAGCTCCCGCAGATACTCCGCCAGCTCCACCGCATCCTTCATGGTACAGCCTGGATGGGAGGACATCAAATAGGGAACCAAAAACTGTTTCCTTCCGCAGGCTTTGTTCATTTCCTCATATTTTTTTACAAATTTCAGGTAAACGGAATGCTCCGGCTTTCCCATCTTATCCAAAACCCGACGGGATACGTGCTCCGGCGCCACCTTCAGCTGACCGCTCACATGATATTTTACCAGCTCCTGCAAAAATGTATCGTCCCGGTCTGCCATCACATAGTCAAACCGGATTCCGGAACGGACAAACACCTTTTTCACCTTTGGCAAAGCCCGCAGCTTCCGCAGCAGCTCCACATAGTCCCTATGGCTTACCTTAAGATTTTTGCAGGGCGTGGGAAAAAGACACTGACGGTTTTTACAGACCCCTGCGTGAAGCTGCTTCTCACAGGAGGGCTGCCGAAAATTGGCAGTGGGGCCTCCCACATCGTGAATGTATCCCTTAAAATCCGGTTCCTCTGTCATCAAAGAAGCTTCCTCCAGAATCGATTCATGGCTCCTTGTTTGAATAATCCGCCCCTGATGAAAAGTGAGGGCGCAGAAATTGCAGCCTCCAAAGCATCCCCGGTTGCTCACCAGGCTGAACTTTACTTCTTCAATGGCCGGGACTCCCCCAAAAGCCTCATAGGAGGGGTGGTAGGTTCTGCTGTAGGGCAGGCCGTATACCTCGTCCATCTCCTCCTGGCTTAAGGGCCTGGCGGGAGGATTCTGCACCACATAAACAGTGTCGTACCGCTCTGCCATCCGCTTTCCGCAGAAAGGATCTGTGTTGCAGTACTGTTTATAAAAACTTGCGGCATAATTGGCCGGATCCTGCAAAAGTTCCTCATAGGAGGGCAGAAGCTCACAGTCATACACCTGACCAATCTCCTTTGTTCTGTAACAGGTGCCTGGGATAAAGGTAAGATCCTTCACCCCGATTCCTGCATCCAGGGCATCTGCAATCTCCACGATAGAACGCTCCCCCATACCGTAGGAGATCAAATCTGCTCCGCAGTCCATTAACAGAGAACGCTTCATGGAATTGCTCCAGTAATCGTAATGAGCCATCCGCCGCAGACTGGCCTCGATTCCCCCTGCGATAATGGGCGTGCGCTTGTATACCTGGCGGATCAGATTCGAATATACCATCACTGCCCGATCCGGCCGCTTTCCCATCACACCCCCGGGAGTATAGCTGTCCCTCTGCCGGTGCTTTCTGGAAACTGTATAGTGGTTTACCATGGAATCCATATTTCCGGCAGTCACCAGGAAGCCCAGTCTCGGCTCTCCCAGCGCTGTGATACTCTTTGGATCTTTCCAGTCCGGCTGAGAAATAATTCCCACAGAATATCCGTGTGCCTGGAGAACCCGACTGATAATCGCGTGGCCAAAGGAGGGATGGTCCACATAGGCATCCCCTATCACATACACAAAATCCAGCTGCTCCAGATTTTGTCTTTTCATATCCGCTCTGCTTATAGGAAGAAATTCCCGGTTCATTTTATCACCTCATAGGTTTGATCCAACACTTCATGAAAATTTCTGATATAATAATCTGCCAGACCGCAGATTTCCGCTTTCCGTTCCAGGGAAAACTCATCTTCAACGGCACAAACCTGCATCCCGGCATTTTTCCCTGCCAGAATCCCCATCGGCACGTCCTCAAACACAATACACTGCTCCGGCTCCACCTGCAGCCGGTGTGCCACAGCCAGATACACATCCGGGGACGGCTTTCCTTTTGCCACATCGCAGGAGGTAAGAATGCAGTCAAACATCCCGTCCACCTGGTTGCTCACAAGAGCCGCCATAGCCAGATCAATGTGATTGCTGGTGGCGATCCCCAGCTTCATTCCCCTGGACTTCATCTCCTGCAGCAGCTCCAAAGCTCCCGGTTTTAAAAATACCCGGTTCGCATAAATATCATAGGCCATTTTATTCCAGTCTGCCTTGATTTCCTCCACAGTCTGAGGAAGCTGGAATTTTTCCTTAAAATAGCAGGCCGTCTCCGTAAATCCCATCCCTTCAATCTCAAACTGCAGCTTCTTTGGCAGTTCTTTTCCAAAACGACCCAAATACTCAATATCAATGTCACGCCACATCCACATGGAATCCATCAGCGTTCCGTCCATGTCAAAGATGGCTGCTTTTTTTTGTTCTAACATGCGCTCTCAACCCTTCTATTTCCTGTTCTGTCAATTTCCGCCATTCCCCTGGCTTCAGCCCCGCATCCAGCGTAAGAGAGCCCATGGAAAGGCGCTTTAGATACATCACCTGTTTGCCCACTGCCTGGAACATCCGCTTAATCTGATGAAACTTCCCTTCCCGGATGGTAACCTGCACCTGCGTGCCGTCCTCCCCCAGCTCCAGTCTGGCAGGCAGCGTTTTTTTCTTCTCCCCGATATCCAACCCATCCTGAAACCGTTGGATATCCCCCTCATCCGCCGGCCGATCCAGCCTTGCGAAATACGTTTTATCCACATGCTTTCTGGGAGACAGCAGCTCATGGGCCAAAGCTCCGTCATTGGTAAGCAGCAGCAGGCCCTCCGTATCCAGGTCCAGCCTCCCTACCGGAAACAGCTCCTCCTTCCCTGGAACCCTGATCAGATCCAGCACCACCGGCTGGCTGGGATCCTTGGTGGCAGATACATATCCTGCAGGCTTGTTCAGCATATAATACTGAAATTCCTCCCGCAGGATCCGTACTCCCCGACAGCAAACCTCATCCATTCCTGGATTCACCTTCTGCTCCGGCTTTTTTGCTTCCTCACCATTCACCCTTACCAGTCCCTTTTTCAGAAGCTGCTTCACCTCTGACCGGGTTCCGCAGCCTGCGTTGGACAAATACTTATCCAGTCTCACCTGTGTCATCGTTCTCTCCTGTTTTCTATACAGTCCAATTCAAGCACCTTTCGCTTTGCTGTTCTTCCCTACATCATCCGCCACCCGGGCTGATATTTGTTTCGAATGGTTCCGTTCACGCCTTTTCCCCAGCCCAGAGGATAGCCGTCACAGCAGACTAACACCCAGCCAGTTTTCTCCTGGTCCGTCTCCAGTGTCTCTCCTCTTAAATAGCGAAGCACATTGGGATCCGCGGAAGAAAATTCCACCCGATTGGGAAATTTCTCTGCTCTTAAGGCCATGGCCAATGCCTGGGATGGCTCAAACCGCTGCTTTTTCACCGTTCCAAGAAGCAGGCCGGTGCGAAGATACCGAAGTTTGGGAACCTGTATTCCTTCCGGCATCCAAAAAAGGCACTCCTCCCTCTGTTCGATCTTTCCCTGCTCCGGCAAAGAAAGCTGTATGTTCTCCAAAAATTCCTGGGCTTCCCTGGGAAGTCTGCCTGCTCTTTCATTGGCTCCCTGCAAATCTTTGCCTGCCACAGCCCCCTTCTCTCTTCTTTTTCCGCTCTTTTTTTCTTTTTTTCTGTTTTCTTTCTGTTCTCTCTCAAAAGCATCCTGCCTGTTTTCACTCCAGGCTGCAAAGCCCCCGCCTTCCAAGCTCCGGACTTTGTTTCCTTTCTTTTCGGATGGCTCGGCTTCCGGCACCGTCCCGTCAGATCTGACTCCTGCTTTTTCCTCAGGAGAACTGCAAAGTGGCCTTCTCCCTCCATCCTGTGAGGCCAGATGCGGATGCTCTTCTTTGCCACTTCCCTGCCCTCCTGGGTATCCTCCAGAGCAAAACCAGGAGCAAAGCCCTCATACCCCGCTGCCTCCTGAAGCTCCATCTGGGGAAAGCGCTTTAAAAGTTCTAAGATCACCTGCTCATCCTCTCTAGGAGAAAAGGTACAGGTAGAGTAGAGCAGAACCCCTCCCGGCCGCAGCATTCCCACCGCACAGGTAAGAATCTGAAGCTGCAAAGGCCCGTACGATTTCGGCCCCCGCTCCTGCCAGCTTTTGATCAGCCCCGGTTCTTTCCTAAACATTCCTTCCCCGGAGCAGGGCGCATCCACCAGAATCCGGTGAAAAAATTCCGGGAACACCTTCAGAAGCTGCTCCGGGTTCTCCGCCGTCACCAGACTGTTGGTGACTCCGGCCAGCTCCAGATTTTTCAATAAACCTCTGGCCCTGGAAGCGCTGATATCATTTGCCACCAAAAGTCCCTGGCCTGCCAGCCTGGCTCCCAGCTCTGTGGCCTTTCCTCCCGGTGCGGCGCAAAGATCCAGAATCCGTTCTCCCGGCTGCGCAGACAGACGGCTGGCTGGCACCATCGCGCTTGGCTCCTGAATATAATACAGTCCTGCATAATAGTGCGGATGCTTTGTCACCGGATCCTCCTTCCGGTAAAAAAATCCATTCTCAACCCAGGGAATCGGGGTCAGCTGAAAAGGCGTGATTTTTAAAAATTCCTCCGTGGATATCTTGGCAGTATTTACCCGCAGTCCCTGCTTTTTTTCTTTTCCATAGCACTCCAAAAAGGAAGGGTACTCCTCTCCCAACAACGCTTCCATGCGTTTCGTAAATTCAGAAGGCAATTCCATGAAAACTCCATTCTGCTGTTTTTTCCCATCCCTGTCCGCAGGACAGCGCCTCATGTACACGGATGCTATACAGCTCGCTTGATCCTATTTCTTAATCTGTACGTTCTATGAATTTCAAGTATAGCACATCTTCCCTTCAAGAGCTACATATATATGGAATAAAACAAGCTGAGGAACCTTCTATGAAACGCATTCTATTCTCCCTAGGGCTGCTGGCTCTTCTCACCTTTCTTCTGCTCTCTCCCCAGACTGCCCTTCAGTGCGCCAGAAACGGCCTGGCCTTATGGTATCAGAATCTGGTTCCTGTGCTTCTCCCTTTTATGATTCTGTCCAATCTTATGATCCGTTTGAATCTGGTGGCCGCCATTGCAGGAATCGTTCATCCCGTCCTGCACCTGGTTTTCGGCACCTCCATCCATGGAAGTTATGCGATTCTGTCAGGTTTTCTCTTTGGCTGTCCCATGGGAGCCAAGGTCGTTCACGATCTGCTGGAAGAACAGTCCATCTGTCAGGAGGAAGCCGAATACCTCATCAGCTTTGTCAACAATTTAAGCCCCGCCTTCGTCATCACTTACCTGGTGCAGGAGAGCCTCCAATCTCCCGCCCTCCTTGGCCCTACCTTGGCCATTCTCTACGGTGCCCCCCTGATCTCTGCCCTGATATTTGCCCCCAAATATCGGAAAAAAGCTGCTTTTGTCTCCAGGAAAAAGAATAAGGCATCTAAAGCCCTGCCGCAGCTGGAACTTGTAGATGCCTGTATTTCAAACGGTATTGTGACTATTGCGCAGCTGGGGGGCTACATCCTGCTGTTCTCCCTGATTACTGGAATGCTCCAGGTACTTCCACTGAAAAATAAACTTCTTCTCTGCCTTTTGGGCAGCCTGACGGAAATCACCAACGGAATCCGGATGCTCTCCCAATGCAGCTTCCCCTTTCCGCTCCGCTATCTGTGTCTGATCTGTCTGTCCGCCTTCGGCGGCTTCTGCGCGCTGATGCAGACCCTCTCTGTTTTTCCCATGAAAAAACAGACCCTCCGTCACTATCTGGTATCCAAAGGGATCATTTTTTTCATTGCTCTGTTTTTCAGCCTGATCTTCTGCCAAAGCCTCTGACCGATACACTGTCATTTGGCTCATGCGCTCTTCCACTGTCAAGCTTCCGGCCAGTCTGAAATTCGCCTCTCCCCAGACAGTTCTGAAAAGTTACTCCTCAGCGTCTCCCTCTGCCGGCTCCTCGGTAGCCATGGTATAACTGGAGGGAGCAGCCTGGGGCGAAAGCTCCTGACGATTCTTGCTCACAATATCATAGCAGGACTGAATGGAGTTAATAAAGTTATTGTACTTGGTGCCTGCGGCATCAATGGTATGGCTCATAATCTTTTCCAGGTTATCCAGCATCTCGTCGGTGTAGGAAATGGCGCTCATGCGAATGTTGTTGGAATCTGTAGTAGCATTGTCAATGATCTCCTGCGCCTGTGCATTGGTCTGCTGCAACAGTTCGTTGGACTGCTCCAAAGCTCTCTGCATTACCTCGCTCTCACTGACGATCCGATCCGCCTTAGCCTGGGCATCTGCAAGGATGGCGTCTGCCTTAGCCTGGGCATCCTCTAAAATAGCGTCCTTATTGCTGATGATCTTCTGATAACGCTTGATTTCATCCGGCGTCTTCATGCGAAGCTCGCGCAAAAGTTCCTCCAACTCTTCCTTATTTACCACGATCTTGGTGGAAGATAAAGGCTGAAATTTACAGCTGTCTACGTACTCCTCAATCTCTTCAATAATCTGTTCAATTCTGCTGCTCATAATAATTCTCCTTATTAATATTTTACCCCTTTTTATACTTTTCCGTTACCCTACGGCAGATACGATCCACCACTGCCTCCGGTACAAAATGTGTGATATCTCCTCCATAAAACGCAACTTCCTTCACTGTGGTGGAACTGATATAAGCATATTTTAAATTCGTAGTGAAAAAGAGAGTGTCCACTCCGGAATCAATAATCCGGTTGGTGTGAGCCATCTGCAGCTCATACTCAAAATCTGTAATTGCCCGCAGTCCTCTCACAATAAACTTGGCATCACATTTTCTCACAAAATCCACAGAGAGTCCTGAAAATGCCTCCACTCTCACATTACTAATATCTTTAGTTACATCCAGTAACATATTAACACGTTCTTCCACAGAAAACAATGGGGTTTTTTCATGATTTATCAAAACCCCAACGATCAGCTCGTCCACAAGACTGGCTGACCGCTCTATAATATCAAGATGTCCGTAGGTCACCGGATCAAAGCTCCCCGGATACACTGCTCTTCTCATGGTACGCTTCTCCTTAAAAACATATGCACATTGGTCTTATATTCTTTTCTCCGGATCACCTGATACCCAAGGTTCTCCAGATAGGAAAAATCTGTGCCCATAGACGCTTCCACAATGATCAGCGTCTCCTCATCTGCAAGACTGCTGTCCTTTAAAGCTTCCAGCACCCGCTTTTCCCACAACTCATCATAGGGAGGATCCATAAAAATAATCTGAAACGGCCGTCCTCCCTCCAGCCTGGCAAGACCGTACAGCACATCTCCTGCAATCACCTTTGCCTGGCTCTCCAGCTTTGTAAAAGATAAATTCTCCCGGATGCACTCCACTGCTCTGCGATTATTTTCCACAAAAACAGCTTCTCTGGCTCCCCGGCTCAAAGCTTCAATCCCAATTCCTCCGCTGCCGGAAAAGAGATCCAGAAATCTGCAATCTCCCACTTCCTCCTGCAGCATATTAAAAAGCGTTTCCTTAATCCGATCCGTAGTGGGCCGGGTTGCAGTTCCAGAGACTGTCTTTAAGGGCAGCCTTCTGGCCTTTCCTGCAATGACTCTCATATTTTGTCCCTTTTCTATAGCATAAAGTAATCTGGCCGGAGCCTATCCCCCGGCCGTTTTTCATTATAAATTTTCGTTTTCTATCTGTCAATTATCTTTTTCATAACAGCCCAGGCTTTTAAATAACCGGGCGCATGTTTTCCCGCCAGTCCAGATCTCCGTTAGCCAGTCCCAAAACCATAGACTCTGCGGTGGCAATATTGGTAGCAATCGGAATATTATACTTGTCACAGCTTCTGGTAATAGAATAAATATTCGCCTCATTGGGGCTGTTCACAATAGGATTGTAAAAAAAGATTACAAGATCCATGTAATCCCGCTCAATCATATCAATAAACTGCTCCTCGCCTCCCACACTGCCGGAGAGAAACTTATGCACCTTGAGATTCGTGGCTTCCTCAATGCGGCGCCCCGTCATCTCTGTGGCATACAACTCATGCTTGGCCAATATATATTTGTACGCAAGGCAAAAGTTTTCGATTAAGTTTTTTCTGGTGTTATGTGCAATAAATCCAATGTTCATTCTAGCATCTCCCATCCAATATCCATATCGGGTCACTTTATTGTATCAAAACAAAATAAAAATTACAACTATTTTTTGTAAAAAACTAGTAAAAACATACAAAAACTTCCAGTTTATATTTTGACGGGGTGCATATACTAGAAGTGCAATCAAAAAATTGCAAATAACCACAAAAGAAAGAAGGAGGCGTTCATTATGGCAAATCGTTCATCTAACACAACAGCAGTACCGGAAGCAAAGGGAGCACTGGACCGTTTCAAATTTGAAGTGGCAAATGAGCTGGGTGTACCTCTCACCAACGGATACAACGGAAACCTAACCTCCAAACAGAATGGTTCTGTCGGGGGATATATGGTGAAGAAAATGATCGAAGCTCAGGAAAGACAGATGTCCGGCAGCGATATGAGCACCAAGATGCAGTAAACAAAAGAAGGACTGCAGTATGCAGAACAGATCTGATATAGGAGAGTGAAAAACTTCGTATATCACAAGAAAAGGGCCGCCGCAAAAGATATTTTTAAATATCCTTTGTGGCAGCCCTTTTTCTTTGATTCCTTATGTCAACAAACTTATAATTCGATTTTACCAGTTGTCTCTTCGTTGATCACATAGTATGCAGCGTTCTCTTCCGGCTTCAGGTAAAGAGTAATGGATTTTAAATCTGCTGCCTTTTTCTTCAGCTCTTTTGTCCAGATGTTTTTAACCTCTTTCACCAGATCCTCTTTATCAATCTCTTTTCCAAGATACTGGAGATAAACAGTCTCTTTTACTACAGGTTTCTTAGCCGGAGCTTTCTTTGCAGCAGTCTTCTCCGCTGCTTCCTTAGGAGCTTCTACCTTTTCTTCTGTCTTTACCGCTTTCTCCGCAGCCTTCCCTGTCTTTTCTGCTGCCTTCTCCTCCTTTGCCTCAACAGCTTTCACTGCCGGTGCTGCCAGGACGGTTTCTTTTTCCGGAGCTTTTTTTGCAGCAGGCTTCTTAACGACAGCCTCTTTTGCCGCAGTTACGCTCTTGGATACGTTTTTCATAATGATCCTCCTATTAATAACAAACCATTCATTTACAGTTGCATCATACTCCTTTGGGCCAGATATTGCAACAAAAAATATCAAAAACACACTATTTTGTGCTAAATGCTCAGATTATCCAACCCTTTTCCCATATATAAGGACAATTTTTTTTGCAATTCCCGGTGTTCTTCCCTCTTCAAATCGCAATCCTCCGCCAAAAGTATTTCCACCGCTTCATTGGCAGACTGCATAATTTTCGCATCTGCAAACACGTCTGCGATCTGAAAATCCAAAAGTCCGCTCTGCCGAATCCCAAACAGATCTCCAGGCCCCCGCAGCTCCAGATCCTTGCCTGCGATCTCAAATCCGTCATTGGATTTATTTAAGATCTCCAGCCGTTTGGTCACTGCCTCATTGTCTGAGCTATGAACCATGATACAGTAGGACTGATGGTTTCCTCTGCCCACCCTGCCTCTTAACTGATGCAGCTGAGCCAGGCCAAAGCGCTCTGCATTTTCAATCATCATCACTGTGGCGTTTGGCACATCCACTCCTACTTCGATCACTGTGGTAGACACCAGCACCTGAATCTCCATTCTCAGGAAACGCTCCATGATCTCATTTTTCTCCCTGGGCTTCATCTTTCCATGGAGGTATTCTACCAGAATGGACGGTGGAAGATATTCTCTCAGTTTTTGTGCATAGTCTACCACATTCTCTGCCTCAATGCTCTCGCTCTCCTCCACCATAGGGCAAATCACATAGGCCTGGCGCCCCTTTTCCACTTCTTTTCGAATAAACTCATAAGCTTTGGGGCGGTAAGCAGTTCCCACCACACAGTTTTTAATGGGCAGGCGGCTGGCCGGAAGCTCATCGATCACAGACACATCCAGATCTCCATAGAGGATCACTGCCAGGGTTCTTGGGATAGGAGTTGCACTCATTACTAATGTATGCGGCAACTCTCCCTTATATGCCAGTGTTTCCCGCTGTTTTACGCCAAACCGATGCTGTTCGTCTGTGATCACCAGCACCAACTTATGATAGACCACTTTTTCCTGTATCAGCGCATGGGTGCCGATCACCACAGAAGCCTCCCCGCTCTCAATGGCCGCGTAGGCTTCCCGCCGCTCTCTGGCGGTCAGCGAACCGGTGAGCAGTACCGCCCGGTAAGGCAGCTGCTGCTTCTCCATCAGTTTTACAAAGGCCTCATAATGCTGTCTTGCCAGCACCTCTGTGGGCGCCATCAAAGCCCCCTGGGCACCGTTTCCTGCTGCCATCACCAAGGCCAAAAAGGCGATTATGGTTTTCCCGGATCCCACATCCCCCTGCACCAGCCTGGCCATCACCTTCTGCTTGGTCATATCCTCCTGTATCTGCGTCCACACACGGCTCTGCGCTGCTGTCAGACGATAGGGAAGCCCCAAAAGCAGCTCCTCCGTCTGAGACACTCTTTGCAGCTCATAGCTGTGGCACACCTCCTCCCGGGAGGCTTTCAGTCTCCGAAGTGCCAGAATGAAAAGAAAAAATTCATCAAACACCAACCGTTTTCTGGCTATCAGCATCTCCTGAAAATCCTTTGGAAAATGGATCTGACGGATCGCATAGTTATACTCTGCCAGATCGTAACGCTCCCGGAGCTTTCTAGGCAGAAAGTCCCTGGACAGATCCAGACCCTCCAGCGCCTGCTTAAGCGCCCGCTTAAGCATCCCTTCGGTAAGACCAGACACTAAAGGATACACCGGCTGCAGCTGTTTCAATTTTTCCTCATAGGCAAACACATCATAGATCTGCGGCTGCTGCAAAAATATCGTTTTCCCCTTCTGCTTTACCCTGCCCCGAAACACATACCTGCATCCCGTCTTTACGGTATTCCTTAAATAGGGCATATTAAACCAGGTGACGGAAAGCCTCTCCATGCCCACCCGGATTTTCCCGGTGGTAATCTGGTAACGCCCCAGCCGTTTCATCGCCAAAGATCCCTCAATAAAACCGCAGACGGCATGTATCTGGCCGTCTGCTAATTCCGATATCTGAGTTGGTTCCTGAAACGAATCATAGGTTCTGGGAAAATACGTGATCAGCTCCCCCAAATTGGAAATTCCTGCCCGAAGAAAATTCTGTCTGGTTTTCTCTCCAATCCCCTTGAGCACTGTCAGCTCTGATTCCTGATTCATAGTTTATCCAATCCTATTCTACTGAAATAATGTAATAATAGATGGGCTGCCCTCCGGCATTCACTTCCACATCACAATCCGGATACTGTTCTGAAAGCCGCTCTGTCAGTGCGTCTGCATCTTCTTCCGTCACATCTGCACCGTAGTACACACTGATCAGCTCTGCATCCTCATTCATCATAGCCTCCACAGTCTCCAGGGCGGTAGCTGCAATCTCTTTGCCCACTGCCAGGATCCCATGATCGCCTACGCCCATAATATCTCCCTCATGAATCTCTTTGTCGTCGATCTTCGTATCCCGCACCGCATAAGTAAGCTGCCCTGTCTGAACAGCCCGGATCTCCTCCTTCATAGCCTCCTCGTTCTCTTCCGGCGTCCGCTCGGGAACGTAATTGATCAAAGCTGTGATTCCCTGTGGAATCGTTTTGGTAGGAATCACAATCACCTTTTTATCCTTTGTCATCACCTGAGCCTGATTGGCTGCCAGGATGATATTTTTGTTGTTCGGCAGGATAAAGATGGTATCTGCATTCACCTTTTCAATGGCATTCAACATATCCTCTGTGCTGGGATTCATGGTCTGTCCACCTTCAATCAGGTAATCTGCTCCCAGATCCCGGAAAATGCTGCTTAATCCCTGGCCCGCTGACACAGAGATAAAGCCCACATCTTTTTTAGGCATTTTCTGTTCCTCTTCCTTCTGCCTGGCAGCCGCACGGTCTGCTTCCTTGATCAGCTTTTCCTGATGCTCCTCCCGCATATTGTCGATCTTCATCCGGGTAAGGGAACCGTAGGTCAACGCTCTCTGAATCGCCAGGCCGGGATCATTGGTGTGCACATGCACCTTCACAATCCCGTCATCGGATACTACCACAATCGAATCTCCAATGGACTCCAAAAAGCCCTTAAAACTCTGCTCTGTGGACTCTGTGTACTCCTTCTCCAGCATAATAATGAACTCTGTGCAGTAACCAAATTTGATGTCTGCCTCCTGGGCGGTTCCTGCCTGAACGGCCCGTCCTGCGGAAGCTGAGGCCCCTTCGATCTCATAGTCCACTTCCTTGCCTAAGAAGGCATCAAAGGCTCCCTTTAAGATCTGCATCAGACCCTGTCCGCCAGAATCCACCACGCCGGCTTCCTTCAGTACAGGAAGCATCTCCGGAGTGCGCTCCAGAACCTGATCTGCGTATGCAATAACTCCGCTGATAAAAGACTCCAGATCTATCTGGGGATTCTCCTCCAAAAGCTCTACTGCCCGGTCAGCGCCTCCTCTTGCCACGGTCAGAATAGTGCCTTCCTTGGGTTTCATAACTGCCTTGTATGCAGTCTCCACGGCTTTTTGGAATGCTGCGGTCAAAATCTCCGGCGTAAGTTCTTTCTCCTCCCGGATTCCCTTGCTGAAGCCTCGCAGCAACTGAGACAGAATAACACCGGAGTTACCTCTGGCTCCCCGCAAAGATCCGGCAGACATGGCCTTGGCCAGAGTTTCCATAGTAAGATTCTCCAGGCCTGCCACCTCCTTGGCCGCAGACATAATGGTCAGAGTCATATTGGTTCCTGTGTCTCCATCCGGCACCGGGAACACATTCAGCTCATTGATCCACTCTTTTTTTGACTCAAGATTCTTAGCCCCTGCCAAAAACATCTTTGCGCAAAGGCTGACATCTATGGTATTTGCACTCACAGTCATAATCCTCCTTAATCGATGACTCTCACGCCTTCAACAAACACGTTGATCTTCTCAACCTCCATGCCCGTAAAAGCTTCCAGCTTATACTTTACATTGTCCAGCAGATTATTGGCCACAGCAGAGATGCTCACGCCATAGGACACAATCACATGAAAATCCAAGGTAATTTTATTATCCTGAACCCGGACATTAATGCCTCTCTCCAGGTTTTCCTTTTTCAGTAACTTTACGAGGCCGTCTTTCATATTCACGCTGGCCATGCCAACAATGCCAAAACATTCCACAGCAACACTGCCTGCATAGGTAGCAATCACGTTAGTATCGATTACAATCGCACCCAACGCGCTGTTCATACGTCCGCTCATAGTTCATACCTCCAGTATCTGTCTATCCATCCTTCCGTCCCCCGGCAAAAGCCGCTGTTTTCAGGGCAGTCGGATCTCATTATGATTTACTTCTTGGCTCATTGTACCAGATATGGTGAAAAAAGAAAATAAGAATTTTCATATTTATCAAAATATTTCAATTTTTTTTAATTTTTACTTGCAAAATAACAGTCCTTCTGCTAGAATAAACTTTGTTGCAGGTCTGTGATCATCAGACTTAATATGTTCCAAGGAGGTGCTACCATGGCTAGATGTGCTATTTGTGATAAAGGTGCTCATTTCGGAAACAATGTGAGCCATTCTCATAGAAGAAGCAATAAAATGTGGAAATCCAACATTAAGCATGTTGCTTGCAAAGTAAACGGAACTTCTAAGAAACTGTACGTTTGTACTTCCTGCTTAAGATCCGGCAAAGTTGAGAGAGCTTAGTTTTAAAAAATCAAAGGACTTGGGAATTTTTCCCAAGTCCTTTTTTTATCCTTCATGATCTCACAGCGCTTTTTAAAACCCACTGCAGCCTATTCAGGAACTTTTCCAAAACCTGCTCTCCTCTTTTAACATACAAAAAGATTGTACCCAATCAGCAGCAAAAGAAGAATCACCACTGACTGAAAAAACAAATTGGTGATAAAGATGCCGATCAGCATGCCCAGGGCAATGCAAAACAGAGAAAAACCACAGAGACGCTTCATTTGCTGCCGCTTCCTTTTTCTGTCCTTATTCTATTCTATGCAAAAGCTCCGGAAAACTGCATGATTTTTGTTCCTGCTCAGCCTCAAACCATTTCCAATCTCAAAAATTCTCTTCCTTTTCGGCCGCTTCTTTGCAGGCTGCTTCCTCATCCGCATTCATGGTTTTGGAGCCATTTCCTTTCCCGGAAACAAAATTGTTCACCAGATCAGGAACCATATCCAAAATTTTCGTCACCCCATCCTGCTGTTTTACATTTACCAGTTTGGTAGTACCATCCTTAATAACCAGAATGGCACTGGGAGACATTTTTCCTCCCATACCGCCGCCTCCGTTATTTTTCCGCTCCTCATGTTTGGCTGACGCAGCCACGCCAAAGGTGACGTCCACCAGGGGAAGGATAATGGTATCTCCAATGTGAATCGCATCCCCCACTACCGTTTTTGTGGTAATAAAATTCTCCATTCCCTTAAATAAAGAATCTACCGTTGTCTGAAAATTATCTGCCATTGCTTTGTCCTCCTTTGGCTTTTACTTTTCTTATCCATTTTCTTAATTCCTGATCCCTCCACAGCAAAAACGCTGTCCTTACCAGGCACCAGACCTGAATACGGCCCTTTATCACAATATCTCCTTCCAGAATTTGCTCCTGAAAATCAGGCTGAAATGAAAACTCCTCTGCACAGGCAGGCAAAAGCAGATAAATTGCTCCCGCCAGCGCTCCTGTGACATCCGGCGCTCCCGTTCCTAAACGAAGCCATCCTTTTATCTTTCTTGGCCCGTAGGACCGCAGCAAATACCCAAGATGCCCCAAAAGTCTTTTGTAAACTGCTCTTGACTCCTGCTGCAAAAAGGGCTCCACCTTTTTCTTCAAACTCTCCCAGCCTTCCCGCAGAGCTTCCCCTCTGCTCTCGCCCTCATCCAGGAACTCCGAAATCTTCCACCAAAACTCCCAAACCCGATTCGGAAGGGTGACTATAAATTCCCAGAGGGCTGCGATCATCTGCCAGAGCCTGCCAAAAAAGGATTTCAGAAAACGAATGGGATGAAGACTTTTCCAAAAACGGAAGCGTTCTTTTTTTTCCACAGGATAAAGAGGCGTCTTCCAACTCTCCTCCGGACTTTGCTCCTTTTCGAAGGCTTCCTGAAAATCCTGCTGACAAAGTTTCCGGCGGGCCATGTCTTTGCTTTCTGCGGTGTCGCGTTCCGTCTCTTTTGGCGCTGTGCTCTCTGCGGTTCCGCTTTCTGCCCCTTCCCAATCTTCGGTCTCTGCAGTCTTTCTTTCCTTCTTTTCTCCTTCTGTATTTTCTCTGTTTCCGGGCGCTTTTCCAGCGTTTTCCTCTTCCCGCTTTTTCTCCGGATCTCCGATCCTCTTTACCGTAATGCCAAAGAGCTTCAGTTTTGCCCAAAAACCGTCATGATCATAGTTTCCCGTAAGACTGATGCTGCGAAGCAGCCAGGAAATGCCTCCGGCTCCAAATAAATCCTCAGAAGTCTTTTTCCCTTCCACCTGATAACGCAGAGGTACAAACAGTACCGCCAGCAGGATTACCAGCATCAGGCTAAGCAAAATCAGCAGAAGAATCCCTATCACTTTCAGTATTCCCAAAATAATTGAAAGCATATACCACTCCTAGTTACTCAAAATAATCCCTGATCCTCACATCCCCGGTCTCCCGGTATACCTGACCCACAATCTCCAAGAAAACCTCCAGCGCTTCTTCCCTTCCGGATGCGATTCCAAGAATCATGGGACAATTTCTCCGGATATAAGAAAAGCGAAGCTGATGCACGGAGAAGATCTCCAGCTGATTAGCCGGATTGGCTGCCAGGGTGATCAGATATGTATTTCCCCGGTAGATTCCTTTATTAATCTCTTTGATCCGTCTCTTTGCATTTTTTTCTGCATTTTTGCCAGTATATAAATCTGAATACCAGTTCATGCACCTTTTCCTTCCATGTTTGCGGAAAGGGGCCCTTGCAAACAATACAACGGCCCCTCCACTTTAGAAATATTTTTTATTTCCCCAAAGATTTTTCTTTTTCAGTTCCAAATATTCATTGTACGCCTTCTCCAGGATCATCTTCTCATTGGAAAACTTCAGAAGATGATAGGCCTCATGAAACTTGTAATATCCTGAGTCTATAAAATACTCCTCTCGCTGTGGTTTACTGTAATAACTGTCCGCCATCATCAGATACCAGTGAACATCCTTTTCCACCGTATCCTCCGGTACGTTGAAAGTATACTGGCTTTTTCCGATGTATTTCACAATAGAAGCTTTTACACCGGTCTCCTCCAGCACTTCTCTCGCGGCGGTATCTTTGTATTCCTCGCCAGCTTCAACAGTTCCCTTCGGTAATACCCATCCTTCATACTTGTTCTTATAGCTCTTATAAAGTACCAGTATTTTACCTCGAAAAATCACCACACCGCCACAGCTCGTTGCTTCAATCACTGCAATCCCTCCTGTTATGCGTTGTGCCTTTTAGACTAGGAACAGTATAACTCTTTTTCTAAAATCCTGCAACCTATTTTATCCGTAATAAGAGTCACCTATATTATCCATAATAATAGGCATTGAAAATCTGTCTGGCAATGGGAACTGCCGTCTGGCTGCCGGTTCCCCCGTCCTCTGCAATCACAGCTACCACAATATCCGGATTATCCACATTGGAAAAACCTACAAACCAGGAGTGGGTTCCCATAGCCCCTTCGGTCTCATACTCAGCGGAACCGGTTTTTCCTGCCGCCGTGTAGCCGTCATAGCTCAGTTCCACTGCCGTTCCGGAGGCAACCGTCTCCTTCATAAACTCTGTAAGGATCTCTGCCTCTTCCGCAGTCATCAGCTTTTCATAGACAGATGGTTTCGTCTCTGAAACGGTGTCCCCATCACTGTTCAAAATACTGTCAATATAATAGGGTTTCATCAGGATGCCTCCGTTGGCCACTGCTGCTGTGATCATAGCCATATGCATGGGGGTCACCAGGGTGTCTCCCTGACCGATGGATGTGGTCATCACTTCACCGTCAGAGGAATCCTTATCCAGTTTAAATACACTGTCACTGTGTATCAAATCGGTTGGCAGAGACGCGTTAAACAAAAACTGCTCCGCCACCTTCTGAAATCCCTTCTTATCCAGCTCCAACCCGATATGGGAAAAAGCGGTATTACAGGAATGGGCAAAAGCAGATTTTAAATCCTCCTGCCCGTGAACATTGCCGTTATAGCAGGTGATCGTCACATCTCCCTGCGTCAAAGCTCCTGTACAATCAAAAGAAAAATCCTGATACTGATTGTTGTGCTCCCGCAGATAGGCCAGAGTGGTTAAAATCTTAAAGGTAGAGCCAGGCGGATATAAGCCCTGAGTAGCCCGATTTAAAAGTGCGCTGTTGCTCTCATCCATCACCATGGTGTCCCAGTCCTGGGAAATGGTGTTGGGATTGAAATCCGGCTTGGAAACAAGAGCCAGGATCTTACCGCTGTCAGGTTCCAACACCACCGCAGCCCCCTTGTAGGATCCAAGGGCATCGTAGGCCGCCTGCTGCAGCTTCACATCCAGAGTCACTACCACGGTATCTCCCTGAGGCTTCTGGCTGTTGTTCTCATCCCGTATCTGATTTAACAGGGAGGAATGAGAGGTGAGCAGTTCATTATTCATCTCCGCCTCCAGCCCCGCCTTTCCATTGCTGGAATAACCAACCACATGAGCGAACACATTTTCGTAAGGATAATAGCGGTTTTCTTTTCCCTCCTCATCCACATAGGTGGTGGCAAGCTGGGTGCCGTCCTCCGTCACAATCGATCCCCGGATCACCCGGTCGGACCTGGTATCCTGCTTGGTATTGTAGGCGTTGGTCACAATATCCTGATGCTTCACGGTATTTAAATAGATCAGGTAAACGGCCAGCAGAAGAAACAGTGCAGAGAACACATAGGTGACAATCACCAGCTCTGTGTTCCGTTTCCTATCGGTACTGGGTTTCTCCTGGGGCTCCGTATCCAGCCGCACCTCCCGGACCGGAATATTGCTGGAGTTTTTTGAATCGTTTTTCTTCATCCTCATCTTCCTCATCTCTTCTGAGCATATATAGTCCTTGCACAATAGCAAACATTGCCAATGTGCTTAACACTGAGCTGCCGCCGTAGCTCACCAACGGAAGGGTCACACCTGTGAGCGGAATCAGCTTAATGCTTCCTCCCACTGTGAGGAATACCTGCACCGCATAGGTAACCCCAAGCCCCAAAGCCACCAGACGATAAAAACGATTGGTCAGCTTCATGGAAATATTGATGAACATAATAAAACAGCTCATACACACCAGTATCATGCAGATGGAAAAAATACCTCCCAGCTCCTCTGTCACTGCTGAGAACATAATGTCCTGCACTGCATAAGGGATCGCCCCCGGCGAACCCTGAAACAGGCCGGTGCCAAACCAGCCTCCGGCTCCGATGGCGAACAGAGACTGACAGATCTGGTAGCCGTCTCCGGAATAGTCTGCAAAAGGATCCTGCCAGACCTGTACCCGGACTCTCACGTGACTGAACAGAAAATAGGCTGCCACCGCCGCCAAAGCCCCCGCCAGCAGCCCCGCCAGCACCAGGTAGGGATTTCTTGTGGCCACAAACAAAATGGCCAGGTAGGTAATAAAAAAGATCAACGCACTTCCCAGATCCTTGGATACCACCAAAATCAGCACATGAACCGCTGCCAGCCCGGTGGCAATCACCACCCGCTTAAAATCTTTTGCTTCCGACAAAAGTCCTGCCACTGCAAAAACAAAAATAATTTTTACAAACTCAGAGGGCTGAAAAGAAAACCCTCCGAACTCCAAGGACAGCTTGGCTCCGTTGGTAACCCTGGCCGCCACCAGAACCAGCCCTAACAGCCCGATGCCCACAAAGCAGTAAGCCCAGCCCATTTTCGTAATCACCATCACCTTGCGGATGATAAAAGGAATGAACAACGCAATCACTGTGCCCAAAGCTGCGATCTTAAACTGTTTGATGGCCAGATCATACCCATTTTCATAGGAAAGGCGGGTGATCATGATAAAGCCAATGGTCATGAGCATACACATATTGTTGACCAGAAGCCTGGAAGCCTTTGGATAAATATTGCGAAACAAAATCAGCGTGGCTGCCAGATAAATTACCTGGGCCCCGTAAAATACCAGCAGATCTATGCTCATGGTCTCCAGAAACATTACCACATAGGCAATAAAATGAATGAAAAACATAGACACATTCTGCCTTAAAAACACATACTCTTTGGCCTGGACACTGGTTTTGCGAAACACTGTATAACTCTGCACAGTATAAATAATCATCAGCAGAATAATCAGGTATCGGGAAACCGTCCCTACCAGATTGATCAGATTTGCCATACTGCCTCTATTCTACTCCCCTCTTAAAATGTCCCTTTGTTCCCTCTGGCACTGCCTTCCTTTGCCCCATGCCTTTCTGAAAGCAATCAGCCGCCGCCTGCACCACTTGGCGCACCAGCGCTTCCTCCTCAAAGGTAAAGCTCAAGCGGCAGGAAGCAGGTCTTAGAGTCAGCACTTCTTCTCCACAGGAGACCAGATCCAGAGGAAGGGAATTGTATAGCACATTGGTACAGCAGGAGCACTGGTTCCGCACTGGAAATACCGCTTTTTTCCGATCTTCCAGCCACAAAATCCCAGGCCGTCTCTGACAGCCTGACAGATTCTTTTGCAGACACTGGGCCGTCACCATCAGAGGAATCCGTCCATAGACAATGCACTCGCTGCCCTGACAGCCCCGGCGGTTCAGTTCCCTGCTGTTGCACTCTAAGGGCACAGTATCTATGGTAATGCCCCGCTGCTTTAAAAATGCTCTTGCCTCTCTATTATACGTGTAAATCCCGGAGTCTGCAATCATTTCCTTTTTTCCTGCAAAATCCTTAAAATACTCCAGCTGTTCGCTGCTGCGAAGCAAAAAACCGTCTGCCAGATCCAGAAGCCTTTCCGGAAAAGCTTTTTCAAAAGCTTTTTTCCCATTTTCCCGCCAGATTAACGGCAGCATCAGGAAACACTTCTTCCCGGTTTCCCGTATCCGGCTGGCCAACTCCTCAAACCGGTTTTCCTTCTGTCCAAGAAACAGATAACTATCCAGATAAATGCCCTGAATTTCCTTCAGCGTAATTAACGTCTCCGCCTGCTCCCAGGTCTCCGCAGAAGCCCGAAGCATGGGAATATCTGTTCCGGACCGGATGTCTTCCCCGACTTTTCCAAAAATCTTCTCTCCAAATTGCTCCGACGCCGGGTCTGCCGCTTCCTCTTTTTCTCCGGCTTGCTTCGGAGCCGGGTCTGCCGCCTCCCCAGCCGTCTCTCCCATTCCCGTGGACAGGCTTCTGCGAAACTGCGCCAGCCAGCGCTCTTCCAGCTCCTCCAAGGCTCTTCTGCGCAGTTCATTCAACCCCTGCATGGAGTAGAACAACTGCTCCTCCAGGTCTATGACAAGCTCCTGAAAAACAAAAGGAGTATTTCCCGTTTTCTTTAGCTGACGCGCCACCGTCTCCGAATCCAAAGGCCGGGTTTTGGCTTCCAGGGCTTCTTCTCCTGTCACCGTCACCTGGCAGTCTTTCTTCCATACCTGGAGTATAGCCCGGCTTTCCTTTTTAAGAATAAATTTTCCCTTAATTTTTTCCTGACCGGAGGATAAAACATAATTCTCGCGAAGTCTCTCAAGCTGCCTCTCTGAGCGCACCCGCAAGAATATCTGTCCTGGCTTTACTGCTGGAAAACTTCCGGAAAGAGAAAATTCTCTTCCCCTGGGCACCGGAAGTTTGACAGCAGTCTCCATCTTTCGTACTGTATCTTCCGTTTTTTTTCGCAAAAGCGCCCTCTCCCCTGTACTTTTACTGCCGCTTCTCAAACTGATATAGGGTTCCACCACGTCTTTCTCAAAAAGAGGTTCCAGGGCTTTCAGTCTCACACTTCCCCTCTTCACTTCCAGTACTGCGGCTGCCTCTGTTCCCTGATGGTTGGGCCTCTCCATGGACATCATGACTTTGCCGTTGTAGGTTTCATAGTAGCCCTGGGAAAACCCGCCCCGGTTATACAAATCCATCAAAGCCTGCTCGTCTTCCCTCAGTACTCTGTAATCTTCTTTTCCTTCCTGATAAAGATCCAGATACTTCCGGTAAATCTCTGTGACTCCCGCCGCATACTCCGGCCGCTTCATTCTTCCCTCTATTTTAAAAGAGCAGACCCCTGCCTCTGTCAGCTTAGGCAGGCTGCGAAGGGTACAGATATCCTTCAGGCTCAAAAGATATTGCTGATCCTTGCCATTTAAACGCTGAATAGCTTTCCCGGAACGCTTCCCGTCTTTTAGCCGCTCCCGAAACGCTTCTGGATTCCCTTCTCCCTCTATCTCCTTATACAGACTGTACGGCAGACGGCAGGGCTGAGCGCAGCGTCCTCGGTTGCCGCTTCTTCCTCCCAGGATGCTGCTCATCAGACATTGGCCCGAATAAGAGTAGCAGAGTGCCCCGTGAACAAAACATTCAATCTCAAGATCTACCTGCCTGTGAATCTCTCTGATCTCCTCCAGCGTCAGCTCTCTGGCCGGCACAATCCGCTCTGCTCCCATAGATTTTAACAGTTTTGCTCCGTCCACGCCGGTAATCGTCATCTGAGTGCTGGCATGAAGGGGAAGATCCGGAAAATTCCGGCGAATAAACTGAAATACCCCAAAATCCTGCACCAGCACTGCATCCACCCCATGTTCATAAAGCGGCGCCAGATAGTCATACAGTTCCCTCTCCAGTTCCTGTTCCTTCAGCAAAGTATTTACCGTAAGATATAGCTTCTTTCCTCTCAGATGGCAATAATCCAGAGCTTCGAACAACTCCGCTTCCTCCGGATTCTGGGCGTAAGCCCTGGCGCCAAAACGTTGTCCCCCCATATAAACTGCATCTGCCCCTGCATTTACCGCTGCCTTTAAGCCCTCCAGAGAGCCTCCTGGAGCCAGTAGTTCCAACATATCCATTCCTCCTAAATTGCCTGCGAAACAAAAAACTGCCGCCAAGTAAAGAACAGAGGGTTTTCGCACATCCGATTGTCCCATGTCAGAAACCCGTAATTCTCCTTTTGCGGCAGCACCTTATCTTTTTAGTTTCTGGTGTTTTTCTGATTTTTCAGGCTTTCCAGCTGAGTCTCCAGCTGGACAATCCGTTTCTGATAATCATTGGCCTCTTCCTGGAGAGTCTCCAGAGATTTCTCTGAAGCCTCCAGCTTAATCTGCGCAGAAATCAGCTCATGCTTGATCTCATACAGTTCCCGGTCCTTCTCCGACAACTCCTTCTCCAGATTATCCGCCTGCTTTTTTACTTTAAAATAATCATCCGCCGTATTGAGATTCAGCAGAATCCCCTGAAGATCTGCCGACAGCCTATGGTATCCTTCCATACTTTTAATCTCAGAAATTTTATTATTCAGATAAACAGCTACCCTCTGAAGATATTCTTCACTTTCATAACCGCTCATGGTATATATTTTTCCATCTATCAGTACTTCTGTCTTATTTTTGGATGACATAAAAGCTGTCCGTCCTTTCCCCTGTATTAATCCCGTATCGTTCTTATGGCTGCGAAAATACGCCTTCCTTTGTACTAACGTTACTTCTATTATAAACGAAATCCTATGAATTACAAGAAATTTCTTTTCTCCCCTCTTTGGAAGGGTGTTTCTGCTGGCACTCGCACCGCAGCCTGCATTACTCCGGCAGAAGCAGGCCCAGATGATGATAGGTTTTCTCCGATACTGTACGGCCTTTTGGGGTTCGGTTTAAAAAACCGTTCTTGATCAGGTAGGGCTCATACACATCCTCCAGGGTCCCGGAATCTTCTCCGATTGCCGCAGCCAAAGTGTCAAGCCCCACCGGACCTCCGGAAAATTTTTCAATCATCGTTGTTAAAATCAGGCGGTCGATAGAATCCAGTCCGCAGCGATCCACCTCCAGAAGATCCAACGCCATAGAAGCTACCTCTTTTGTGATCTCTCCATTGCATTTTACCTGGGCAAAGTCCCGCACCCGCTTTAGGAAGCGGTTGGCCAGTCTTGGCGTTCCCCTGGAACGCCTGGCCAATTCCAGCGCCCCCGCCTCATCAATCTTCACTCCCAGCACTTTGGCCGACCGAATGATAATGGTCTTTAATTCCTCCTCCGTATAAAACTCCAGATGATGGATCACACCAAAGCGATCTCTAAGTGGAGCTGTCAAAAGTCCCGCCCTGGTAGTGGCTCCCACCAGAGTAAAACGGGGCAAATCCAGCCGAATCGAGCGGGCCGCAGCCCCTTTGCCGATCATAATGTCAATGGCAAAATCTTCCATAGCCGGATAAAGTACCTCCTCCACCTGACGGTTCAGCCTGTGTATCTCATCTACGAACAGCACATCCCCCTCCTGGAGGTTGTTCAGCACCGCCGCCATCTCCCCCGGCTTTTCAATAGCCGGGCCGGAAGTGATCTTAATATTCACTCCCATCTCATTGGCAATGATCCCGGCCAGAGTAGTTTTCCCAAGTCCCGGAGGACCGTAAAACAGCACATGATCCAGAGTATCCTTTCTCTGTTTGGCTGCTTCTATATAAATCCTTAAAGTACTTTTTGCTTTTTCCTGTCCAATGTATTCTTCCAGCTTCTGAGGCCGCAGACTCGGCTCCAGATGCAGATCTTCCGCTGTCATATCTGTGGTGATGATCCGTTTTCCCATGGTAACTCCAATCCTGATTTTCTGTTAAATTTTTGTAACTTAACTGTTCTCTCTCCTTACAGCAGCTTCTTTAAAGCCTGTTTCAAAATAGCCTCTGTATCCATATCCTCTGTAATCTCCACCCGCTTCACTGCCCGGAAGGCTTCTGTATTGGAGTAACCTAAGGCCACCAGCGCCTGTACCGCCTGGCCTCTGCTCTCCTCATCGCCTTCTAAAGCAGCCTCTGCCTTCTGAAGCTTCTTTTCAAAGGCTTCCTCCAGAGATAATTTATCCTTTAACTCCAAAATCAATTTCTGGGCTGTCTTGGCCCCGATTCCCGGCGCTTTTGTGATGGCCTTCACATCATCGGACAGCACTGCAAACCGCAGGTCATCTGCTGAGAGAGTCGACAAGATGCCAAGTCCTGCCTTGGGCCCAATACCATTAACGCTGATCAACAGCTTATAGATCTCCAAATCATCCTCTGAGAGAAAGCCAAATAGCTGCATGGCATCCTCCCGCACGTTTAAGTAGGTGTGAATTGTCACCTCTTCTCCCACAGGAGGCATATCCGCCGCATCCCTGCCAGAGATCAGAATCTGATATCCGATTTTATTCACTTCCAGCACCAGCCGGTTTTCCCCCACTGCTGCCACCTCGCCCTTTAAATATGCTATCATTGCTCTGCTCTCCCTGTATATCTCAGGCGATAGTATTCCCTCAGCCGGAGATTCTTTTTCCATTCCTCCGGTTCCAAGTATATCACATAGCCGCCGCCGTTTTCTACCTGCCACTGAAAATAGTCCGCTGGCGGACTGGTAAACCGCTCCATAATACTCATAATAGTACCTCCGTGAACCACCAGTCTCACCTGCTGCCATCCCGCCTCCACAGCCTGATTTACCACGCTTTCAAAAGCAAGACAGCTTCTGCGCCGAAACGCTTCCGGTGCTTCTCCCTCCGGAAAGGGAAGCGTTCCTTTGCTGTCCACCCACTTCTGATAGGAAAGACAGCCTTCAAGTTCCAGATAATTTTTGTTCTCAAACAACCCAAAATCACATTCCCGAAAATCCTCCACCATGTACGCAGGCGTCTGCCCCTTCTGCCCCAGGACTTCTGCCGTCTCCCTGCACCGTCTCATAGGGCTTAAAAACCAGGCATCCGGCTCTTTTCTTCCATAAAGACCTGCCGCTTTGCGTTCCTCCAGCCCGCGGATGCCTTCCGGGCACAGCGGCTCGTCTGTTGTTCCGATATATCTTTTTTTCAAATTTCCAGCAGTTTCCCCATGCCGGATCAGCCATAATTCTATTCCCATCTGTGTTCCTCTAACCTGCTCTGCCAGAGTCGTTAAACCCAAGTATTCCCTGCTCTCACCAGAGCAATTCACCATCGATGTTCTTTCTCGCATTCAGATACACTTTCTTAAAGTTCTCTCTTTTCTCCTATCCAGGGAGTTATTCGGACTTCAGCACCATACCAAGGCCACAGACCACCCGTTCTACCCGTTCTGCTCCTTTGGCCAGTCCGGTACACACTCTCCCCACCGTTTCCCGCCAATTGCGGTCAAAAGGATCCAAAGGTACGATCCCATATCCCAGTTCATTGGTAATAATCACCACATCCGGATTCTCCATCAGCAATTTTTCTGCCAGTTCCTGGCAGTCTCTGCCCTCCTTCATCCGGTTTTTAATATATTCATGAAAATGGCGGATACCTTTCGCGCCAAAGGCCTCCTCCTCCAAGCAGGTGCCTCCATCCAAAAAGTCCTCTTTTTTATACCCTGTCAGTCTGCAAGCATAGTCCAGCTTTCCCTGGAACGCTCCTCCTACAATTAAAATCATCTTCCGTCTCCTATCTGCCGCTTACCTTCCTGCCAGCACCACCGCCAGTGCAACAGCCAGCTCACACACCTGCACAAAACAACCGGCCAGATCTCCGGTAATACCGCCAAACTTCCGGTAAGCCATGCTCCGATACCACCAAAAAACCAGCAGCGCCGCTCCGATGGCTGCCGCTCCCAGCTTGACATCCAAAACCAGCATCCCAGCTCCTGTTAAAAACAGATACAAAGTCATGAAAAATGCCACTTTCCGGTTGGCAGCTGCGTCCGCAAAGGTTCTGAGAAGTCCGGTATTTTTCGCTTTCTGAAAGCTTACCAACGCCAACCCGGATAACGCTCTGCTTAGCACAAATCCAAGCCCTATGACCTGCAGATGCCTTCCCTCTGCCTCCGAATACACCCCAAGCGTCAAAATAAAATAGGCAATCCCCACAATAACAGCAAAGGCTCCTGTATGGCTGTCCTTTAAAATCTCCAGCTTTTCTTCTTTTGATTTATAGGAACTCAGGGCATCTGCTGTATCCAGAAGTCCATCCAGGTGAATTCCTCCAGTCACTGCCACCGGTATCAACACCAGCACCGCTGTACGAAACAGCAAACCAAAGCCTGCCAGATCGGCCAGGGCATACCAGCCATTCAACAGCAGGCCGATTACTGCTCCGATCAGCGGAAAATAACAGATACAGTATTTCATATTTTTGTCATTCCATTCCACTCTTGGCATGGGAAGTTTCGAATACATAGAAAAGGCTACCACAAAGCTCTGAACCATATTTTTCATCATCATTTCTTCCTTTTTAAGACATCCTCTACACGCTGCATTTCTATCATCTTCCCGCAGCTCTCTCTGCGTTTTCCTGCGCTCAATTCTCCGCCCGGCACCGCCCCTTACCTTTCAGTGTCACAGGTATCCCATAGACAACCTCTACCACCTCATCCGCTATCCCGGCCAGAAAACGATTGATCTCTCCCAAAACCTTCTGATAAGCCAGAGTATCCGGATCATATAAAATTCCGTCAGAACATACCTCATTGGTAACCACAACGAGATTATCACACGTTCCAACTAATCTGTCAATTCCGCGTTTAATCTCTTCCACGGTTCTTTCCCGGCTTCCGCCAGGTGCAAACATTTCGTTCGCTGCCAGATTGGACATACATTCCAGAAGAACTGTGAACTGACAAGAAGCATACTCCGGGTCATCTCCTCTGCGCTCTCCAGGATCGCCGAAATTGGAAAGCACAACTTCTCCTCCGGTTCCTGCTGTATCGCCGGAACTTTTCTCAAAAACCATTCCTCCGGGCTTCCTAAATTCCAGTCCCTTAAGATCCAACGGACGCTCCACAGTGACAAAGCCTTTTCCTGCCCGCATCCTTCTGTGGCGCTGCACTCTTTTTTTACTCTCCTCGTCAAAACACTGCATGGTAGCCAGATAAATCCTGTATCCCGCTCCCAGCTCCAGCACCCGCCGCTCTGCATACTCCGATTTTCCGCTTCCGCTTCCTCCTGTCACCACCAAAAACATGACTCAGCCTCCATCTGTGTTTTTCATCCGAAAAAATCAGACCGAAGAAGCGTTTTCTCCCCTTCGGCCTGATATTTTAAAATCAATATCTCCGTTTTTCTCCGGACATTCTGCTGTCAGACAGCTTCTGCTCCGTCAGTCTAAGTAGTATTTGTACTTCATATCTTCCGGAGTCAGCTTATCCAGAACCTTCAGATACTCAGCAGCCTCTCTCTTGCAACCTTCCAGGTCATGATCCTGATAATTGCCGCACTCTTCCTCTTTCGCACCGGGAATCTCTCCCTCAAAAGTGGTAATCTGACGGAAAGACTCACGAATGCAGTCTAACACTTCCTGATCAGACAATCCTCTGGTAAGGAAATAAGCGCCTGTACGGCAGCCCATTGGGCCCACATAGATGATGCCGTCCTTATACTGGCTGTTTCTTGCAAAGGTGGCAAACAGATGCTCAATGGTATGGCTTACGCCGGTAGACAGATAGTCTCCATGGTTAGGCTCTTTGATCCGCACATCCCAGGTCTTTACATCATCATCCTGTCTGGACAGATACACGCCTTTCTCTAACTTTGTGTGGTCAATACTAAAACTTGGAATTCTCTGCATAATCTTTTCTCCTTATGTCATAAAATATTTATTTAGATGGATCTGCCACAGCCCGATGCTCCGGCTTTCCATACTTTCGTAAGTTACCTGCAGCAGCTTTCCCGCTTTCTCCAGCCTGACTGTTTCCGCTATTATTCAAACTTTTCCTGCCGCTGCTGCCACAGCCGTCTTTTCCGGCCTTTCGGTCTCCGGTACCGCCCTATTCCTGCTCCCCGATCCGGATCAGCACCTTGATATGCTCCGGTCCATGGGTAATCAAATGTTCAAAACCGTCCTCCACCAAAGTGTCCAATGTCACCTCTCTGGTCACCAGTTCATCCGCATTGATCTTTCCTTCCCGCATATACTCCAAGGCAGAAGCAATCTCATCCACATGGGCCTGGCTGGTGTAAATCACCCGCTCTGCCTCCTGGAGAGTATTCATATCAATCACAGGCTTTTTGCCGAACACGCCCATCACCATGATCCTGCCTCCCGGCTTACTGATGCGGATACACTGATCCAGAGTTTTCTCAGCCCCCAGACACTCATATACCACATCTGCCAGTCTTCCCTTGGTCCACTCCCTCACATACGCTTCCAGATCCGTCTTGGAAACATCCACATAAGTACCCCCATAGCGCTCAATCAGCTCCCTGCGGTACTCCCCGATGCCAGACACCAGTATCCTGCCTGCCCCAGCATACTTTGCGCCAAAAAATGCAGACAAGCCGATGATACCCGGGCCGATCACTACTACATCTTTTCCCTTAAGATCCCCCAGAAGATTCGTTGCATGGATTCCACAGGCCAAAGGCTCTGCCACCGCTGCCTGCCGCTGGGTTACTCCCTCTGGAATAGCAAACAGCTTATCCGCCCCAAAAATCACATATTCCGCAAAAGTTCCGTCATCGCCCACTCCCACAAATCCTAATCGCTGACAGATATTGTAACGGCCGCTTTGGCAGGCTTCGCACTGCCCGCAGGTAAGGCTCCCGTTTCCGGTAACCCGATCTCCCACCTTCCAGCCCGTCACGCCTTCTCCAAGCTCTACGATCCTGCCTGAAAACTCATGCCCAATAATCAGGGGCGCCACCCGCCCGGTGAGTCGATGGGGCTTCTCCACCGGAATAAAGTTCGGACCCTCATACTCATGGCGATCCGTTCCGCAAATTCCAGCCCAATTCACCTGAATCTTTACCTGTCCGGCCTTTGGCGCAGGCTCCGGCATATTCTCGATCCGCACATCTTTATGTCCATGCCAAACTGCTGCTTTCATCTCCTATGATCCTCCCATTTATTTTTCCCGCAGCTCTTTTTGATAGCTGCCTTTCACTGTCTTTGCTATGCTCCAAGGTAAGCCTGCATCAACTGATCGTTTGCCAGCAATTCTTCTCCAGTTCCCTCTGCCACCACATGCCCCACATTCATCAGATAAGCCCGGTGACACAGCTTCAGAGCTTTATGGGCATTCTGCTCAATCAGCAGAATCGTAGTTCCCTTCAGATTCACCTGTTTTAAAATTTCCATAATCTGCTGCACAATAATAGGCGCCAAACCAAGACTGGGCTCGTCCAGCATCATCAGCTTTGGCCTTGCCATCAGTCCCCTGGCAATCGCCAGCATCTGCTGTTCTCCGCCTGAAAGCAATCCCCCGTACTGGTGTTCCCGTTCCTTTAAGCGCGGAAACATCTCATACACCATCTCCAGATCCTGCCGGATTCCTTCCTTGTCCTTTCGCAGACAGCTGCCCACCTGCAGATTATCATACACGGACAGCTTATAGAAAATCTGTCGTCCCTCCGGCACAATCACCATACCGCTTTCCACCACCTGATAGGGTTTCGCAGGCAGCTGCTCTCCTCCAAAAACGATTTTGCCTCCTGATGGCCGTTTCTCCCCGGAAAGACATTTTAACAGGGTGGATTTTCCCGCGCCGTTGGCTCCCAGCACTGCCACAATCTCCCCCTCCTTTACCTCCAGGGAAACATCATCCAAAGCCCGGATTCCTCCATACGCTGCGGATAAATGCTCTACTTTCAGCAACACATCTGACATTATTCCTCTCCTCCCAGGTACGCTGCAATCACTTCCGGATTTTTCTTAATCTCCTCCATAGTGCCTACAGCCAGCGTCTTTCCAAAATTAAGCACCGTACAGGCATCGCAGAGGTTGGATACCACATCCATATGGTGCTCGATCATCAATATCGTGATGGGGAACTTTTCCTTCAGCTCCCGGATAAATTCTACCAACTCCAGGGATTCATCTGCATTCATACCCGCTGCCGGTTCATCCAGCAAAAGAAGTCTGGGATTTGTTGCCATCGCTCTGGCAATCTCCAGTTTTCTCTGGTGTCCGTAGGGAAGGCTGCTTGCCAGATCTTCCGCCTTATCTTCCAGACCCACTGTCTTTAAAAAGGCCATGGCCTTCTCCTCTGCCTCCCTGCTGACGCGGCGGTATTTAGGAGTCCGAAGCAGTGCGTCTCCCAGATGATATTTCAGCCGCATGTTGCAGGCGATCACCACGTTCATCTTCACCGTCAGATTACCAAAAAGCCGGATATTCTGAAAGGTTCTGGCAATCCCTTCTTCCGTAGCCTGGTGAGGCTGAATTTTCGTAATATTCTTGCCCTGAAAAAAAATCTCTCCCGCATCCGCCTGATAAATTCCCGTTATTGTATTAAAAATAGTAGTTTTCCCGGCGCCGTTTGGTCCGATCAGACCGTAAACCATCCCCGGCTCCACACTCAGACTAAAATCATCAATGGCCCGAACACCGCCAAACCGCTTTTCCACATTTCGCATTTCAAGAATTGGTTCACTCATGTTTCTGCTTCCTTCCTGCGCTTTTTCTTTCCTATCGTCTTAATACGGTTCACCAGCCTCTTTAAACTGAACTCCCGGTAGCCGTACAAACCGTTGGGACGCACCAGAATCACCAGCACCACTGCAATGCCATAAAACAGCATCCGGTACTCAGACAGACTCCTGAAAATTTCCGGAAGGATCTGTACAATGATGGTTCCCAACACACTTCCAGTCAAACTGCCCAAACCTCCCAGCACAGTGGTAATCACCAACTCACTGCTTTTGCCAAGGTTGAACAAAGAAGGGGTAATAAAACGGAGGTAATGGGCATACAGACCGCCAGCCCAGCCCGCAAAGACAGCGCTGAACACAAAGGACATTTTTTTATACCGGACTACATTGATGCCGTTGGCAGCTGCAGCCACTTCATTTTCCCGGATGGCAGAAAGAGCCTGCCCATATCTGGAGTGAATAAAATTCCAGGCAATGACAAACGCCAGAACTGCACATCCAAGAGCCACCGCCCCGTTGGTACAGTAGGGGATATTCGAATAACCGTTAGCTCCCCCTGTAAGATCCCTAGTATAATTAAACAGCACCCGGACGCATTCTCCAAATCCCAGACAGCTAATAAGAAAATAATCCCCCCGCAGTCTGATCGTCAGGCTTCCCAAAATGTAAGACACACCCCCTGCCGCCAGTGCTCCGATCAGAACAGACACCGGAAAGGGCAGATGAAACTCCACGCTGCAAATAGCCGCCGCATAAGCTCCGATAGACATGAAGCCTGCGTTTCCAAAAGAAAACAGGCGGGTAAAGCCGGTGAGTACCGACATCCCCAGCACTGCAATCATGTTCACGCAGCAGACAACCAACACACCTTCCTGAAATGAATTCAACATACTACGCTCCTCCTGTTTTCCTCTCTACGCTTTCTCCTGTACATCCACACCAAAAAGGCCGCTGGGCCGGATCAGGAGTATGATAATCAGGAGGGAAAAAGAGATCAGATCCCTCAGCCCGGAACTGATATATCCAGATACCACCGTCTCAATCAGCCCCAGAAGCAGCGCTCCCACAATGGCTCCCGGCACGCTTCCCAGGCCGCCGATTACGGAAGCAATAAAAGCCTTAATCCCCACATTTCCCATGGTTGGATAAACATTATATTTCATACCGTACATGATACCTGCCAGGCCGGCCAACGCTCCTGCCAACATAAATACCATGGCGATGACTCTGTCAATCTTAATGCCCATCAGTCCGGCAGTCCGGCCCGAACAGGCTACTGCCCGCACATGCAGGCCAAATTTCGTCTTATTAATGATCAGAAGCAGCGCCACCAGCACTACCGCTGCCACTGCCAGACACACCATATCGGTGGTTCCGATAAAAATACCATTCAAATTCACAGTACTCACAGAAAACATTTTGGGAAGCTGCTTAAACTTGGAGCCCCAGATCACGTTTGCCAGGTTCTGATAGGTAGTAGAAAGACCCATAGCTGCAATCATAAGAAACATATTGGGGGATCCGTTTTTCCGAATGGTACGGTACGCCAGCTTCTCATTAAACAGGCTGATCAGGGCAGCACCCCCGATCCCGATCAGTATGGAGAGCCAGTAGGGCATCGTGCCCACAGTGGTGGCCATAAAACACACGTATGCCCCCAGCATACAAACCTCCCCGTGCGCCCAGTTGGAAAAATCCAGTAAACTGTATACCAGTGCATATCCGGAAGCAATCAGTGCGTACACACTTCCTATGGATATTCCGGTAATCATCTGCTGTATCAATATCTTCATTGCCCAAGTCTCCCTCGCATCTGCAAAATTTCATTACATTTTCGAAACCGGACAGCCTTTACGGCCTCCGGTTTCGATCTCTTTCTTATAATTTCTCAAGCCTTTCCCCTCAGCTTCCTATGCCTCGGGATTGTAGATGCCGACATACTCTACCACATCATTCTTCACAGTGAACACAGCGGCATCCCGGCTGGGATTATGTGTGGCAGGATCCACACTCATATGACCCAGCAGACCGTCAAAGCTCTCCGTATTCTCCAAAGCATCCCGAATGGCCGCGGGATCATCGCTTCCCGCTGTCTCAATGGCCTGTTTAATCCACATCACACCATCGTTTCCGTACAAGCACTCACTCTCCAGAGCCACATTGTACTCTGCTGTATACACCTCTCCGTAAGCAGCCGCATCCGGCAAGTTAAATCCGGGCCTTGAAATATAGTAACAGCCCTCCAAGGCGCCATTAGCCAGTTCGGTGAGCTCAGTGGTATCCCATCCGTCTGCTCCAAAAAGGACGCTCTGGATGCCAAGTTCTCTCGCCTGCTGTGCAATCAGAGCCACATTGGCATAGTTCCAGGGAACAAACAGCACATCCGGCTGCGCCGCAGCGATCTTGGTCAGCTGTGCCCGGAAATCATTATCTCCGTTCTGAGCCTCTTCCTTAGCCACCAGTTCTCCGCCCAGCTCTGTGAAGGTATTTACCATATAATCTCCCACACTGACACTGTAGCTGTCTGTAATATCCTGAATCACGGCGCAGGTCTTTAATCCCAGCTCATTGTAAGCGTAAGCCCCAGCCAGATAGCCCATATAAGAATCAATGAAACAGAGACGGAAAGAATATTCATTCAAATTTCCCTCCGCATCCACAGTTACCAGCTCATTGGAAGCTGCGGTGGCAATCACCGGCACCTGAAGCTCTCCGGCTACTGCCGCAATCGGAATGTTGCAGTTGGAAAAATTGGTGCCTACCACTGCGCACACGCCTTCCTCTTCCACCAGTTTCTTATAAGCTGCCACAGAATCATCCGGCATACCCTTGCCGTCCAGTCCAATAATTTTTACCTCTCTGCCAAGAATACCGCCCTCTTCATTGATGGTTTTTGCAGTAAGCTCCATGCCGTTTAATCCTGCCTGTCCCCAAAGGGCAGTATCTCCGGACAATGCTCCCACGTATCCGATCTTGATCGGGTTCTCTGTATCCAATTCTGCTCCCATAGCAGTCATTCCCACAGTAAGGCTCACGCTCAGTGCCATTGCTGCTGCCAAAACTCGCTTTTTCATTGTAAAATCCTCCTTTTCGCGTATTGCGCTTCCATTTCACAGGCAGTTTTTCCCATGAAACGACCTCGTTCATCCGCAATTTTCGCAATAATATGGAATATTATACATCATTTTTTTTGCTTTGTATAGTTTTTTCTGTGAAAAATTGCCAAAATGGCTTTGACAGCATCTTTCCTGTCCTCCCCAGTACAAGCCTGCCAAGCATTTTTGTTTTATGTTTTACTAGGAAGAAATTTCCTATGAAACGAAAAAGCACTGCCGGATTTGTTTCTCCGACAGCACTCTTTGCTTTTTTATGTCTTATCAATATTTTCGTTTCCCGCCGTTTTGGCACGAAAGCTCCCGTTTTCTATTTCTGCCATACTTTAAAGAACACATGATCTCCAAGGGCAATGATGGGAGAGGTGAGTCCCAGCCTGTTATAAGCTCCTTTTGTCATAAAGAACAAATGATCCTTCATATTCTGGCTCTTACCGTTTACCTTAATCGTATACTTATTTGCCCGGTACATCTGCAGTACTTCCCTGGCTGCCTTTTTGCAGCTGGCTGTGATCAGGCTCTGGTTTTTCAAGGCTCTGGTAAGGGCTCCGTCAAAGGTAGGCGAAAACTGGGTGGTCTGATACACCACTTCTTTCAGCTTGTCCGGGAATTTAGAACTTCTCATACGGTTCGTGATCACCAGCCCTACTCCAAGCTGACCGTAATAGGGCTGATTTCCAGCCTCACAGTAGATGATAGCAGACAGCAGCACTTCATCGCTGACCTTGGGATCTGTGTAATAGGTACTCTGCACAGATACGCTGGGCTTGTCTGTCTCATTGGAGTCCGTTCCTACGGTTCCCTTTCCATTTTTATCAAAGGTGTATTTTACACCATTGATGGTCTTGGACGTGTTGGTAATTTTATTGTACTTGCTGTCAAAATAGTAGTAAACGCCGCCGATCTTCTGTAAACCCTTTTTGGCATAACCGTCAGAGCCAAGGTAACGCTTACCCACCCAAGCGCTGGTTTCTACATAGCCTTTCGAATTTACATACTGCATTCCGTTTTTGCTCTTTAGCCAAACTTTTTTCCTCAGAGTGCCGTCATCGCCAAAGTAATATTTTTTTCCGCTGATTTTTACCAGCACTTTGGTCTGCATCCGACCATTGCTTCTGGAAAAATAGTACGTCTTATTCTTGATTGTGGATTTTCCGGTCTTCATCACTCCATTGCTGTCAAAACCGTATTTGTATTTTCCGATCTTCACAAGACAGTTTTTATAGATGGCACCGTTCTTGGAAGCATAGTATTTCTTATTTTTGCTGCGAATCCATTTGGACTTCAGCATTTTTCCATCCTTGTCTATGTAATACCGCTTGCTGCCGTTGGTCAGCCATCCTCTATACTTGCTTCCATTCAGCTTATAGCAGTAAGTTGTGCTGCCAACCTTAACAAATCCAGCCTTCTTGGAAGGGATCCATTCGCTGGGAAGTATTTTTCCCGCCGTATTTTTCCATACATAAGAACCGCTGGATTTTTTCACCCAGGCTGCCTCTGCCTTCACCGGCAAAAATACCAATAGCGCCAGCAATAAAAACGCTGCAGCAACGCCTGATCTTCGTTTCATGATAAGTCCTCCTGTAATGCTTTTTTCTCTTACCTCTTCAAATATTACATATTTGTTAACCACTTTTTACATTATATAACAACTATTTTCGTTTGTCAAACATTTTGTACCGCAATGCACAACACCAGAATCGGGTTTCCACATCCCCTCCTTTCCCCAAAGGTTCCAAAGACACGGATGCGGAAACCCGATTACACGAATTTTTCAGCGTCTAAATAATAATGCAGATCAGGCCGCCATTGCTTTCATTAACAATACGTCCCATAGTATCTTGCAGTTTTCTTTGACTCTCTTCTCCGATCATAGACAATTTTCCCCGGATACCGTCTGTCACCAGCTGTTCCACCGATTTCCCGAAAATATTGGTTTTCCAGATACCATTTTGTTCATCACTGGATGCCTTGATAAATTCCATCAGATCCCTGGCCTGACTTTCTGTACCTACGATAGGAGCAATCTCTGTCTCAATATCTGCTCGGATCAGGTGTATCGAAGGACTGGCCGCCTTGATTTTCACGCCATATTTACTTCCCTGCTTGATAATCTCAGGCTCCGCCAGCTGAATCTCCTCCTGGTTGGGTGTGATTACCCCATATCCAGTAAGGCGCACCGTCTCCACTGCATCCTGCACCTTCTCGTACTCTCTGCGGCTGCCGGAAAGCTCCTTTAAAATGGAAATCAACTGATATTCCCCCTCAATGGGAATGCCTGTAATCTCACTTAAGATATTATAATAATAGGAATCATTGGGTTCAATGGAAACTTCCGCCATACCATTGGACAACTCTACCCGATCCAGCTTCACTCTGCGAATAAACGGCTTCTCCATGGCAAAAAGCTGGGGCGTTACATCTCTAATACAATGTACCTGCTCCATAATGCGATAGACCTCTTCCAAAAGCTCCTGCTTCATCCAATGGTCATTACTCAGCATTTCTATCCATTTTGGTACAAAAAATTCCAGCCTCACTACAGGAAACTCATACAATAATTTCTCAAATATCTTCTGTATTTCCTCCTTGCGAAGCTGTTCACAGTTCACTGCCATGCAGGAAGCTCCGTAAGCGTTTTCGATATACGCAACGGTCTTCGCCGCCTCATCTGCGTGAGGCCGTTCTGAATTGACCAGCACCAGGAACGGTTTCCCAATCTTCTGCAGCTCTTGAATGGACTTCTTCTCCGCTTCCAGGAATTTTTCTCTGGGCAGCTCCCCAAAGGTTCCGTCTGTAGTCATCACAATCCCCACGGTAGCATGTTCTCGTATCACCTTATCGGTTCCTAGAGAGGCCGCCTCTGCAAAGGGAAGCTGTCTTTTATCCCAAGGTGTTTTTACCATTCTGGGACTGCCATCCTCCCCGGTATATCCTTCCGCCCCCTCTACCACATATCCTACACAGTCCACCAGCCGAAGCTTCATAGAAATGTCCTCTCCCACAGAAAGCGCAACTGCCTTCCTGGGCACAAATTTAGGCTCTACAGTGGTAATCGCCTTTCCCACTCCACTGGTGGGAAGCTCATCTCTGGTCTGCTCCAGTTCCGGGCCCTCAAGTCCCGGAAGCACCGCCTGCTCCATAAATTTGCGGATAAATGTGGACTTTCCCGTGCGGACAGGGCCTACCACCCCTATGTAGACAGTTCCTCCGGTGCGGGCTTGTATATCTTTGTATAACTGAAATTCCTGCATAATGATCCTTTGCGCTCCATACTTGCCGGTTATTGCTATACTATATGCAGTTCCGCCCAAAACTAGAACCCACAAAAAATTCCCCCGGCTGCCCACACGGCGCATTCCAAGAACCAAATGGCAAGTCTCCTTTAAAGCCGCTGCTTTGCAAAGCCTTCTTTGTCTCAGAAAAAGCATACGTTATGGTATAAAAAAAGAAGCTAAGGAAAGATATGCTCCGTTACCAAAAACAGTAACCATCTTTTCTCAGCTTCTTCTCATCCTGTATCTGTTTCATACAGTCTGAAGGAGGTATGTTTCGTGTTCCTACACCTTGAGATCACATCATCCTCCTACACTGCAATTATAATCCTGCGGGAGGTCTTACCGCCAGAGGAAACTTATCTCCCCAGTGCGATAAAATGTCTGCTTACCCATCGCAGACTTCATACAGAACGGATGTGCCAGATACCATCCTGTCAGATGTTCAGCCTTCTTCGGAGGCCCATCTCGCGCATTAAGCAGGTTTCCTGGCTCGCAGTTCTCCACAGGATTCTCCCTTCTCGCTCAATCGGGTACGCAATGGTTCTCTAAATCCTGCTCCCTGCCTACAGTGACCGGATCGCTCAGGCATTTCACCTGATTCCCTCTCAACAATTTTAAAAAATCATTTCACTTAATACGGCATATTCACACTGAGGACAGTTTATCAAAAATCAATAGAATTGTCAATTTTAATTTTTTCAACAAATTCTTGTTTTTCTTATTGCCGCTAAATTCTCCCGAAAATAGAGCAGGAAAGACATCAGCATCACTGCTGCACACAGACCGGTTAACAGATGACTCACCCAAAGGGGAATCGCAAACCACAAAATATGAATCAGCATCGTAGCGTCCAACAAAAAGGTGGTTATCTTTCCATGCCAGTCTGCTCCCCGCACCGCCTGCGTTTTTCTCATCACAACGAGAAACATCACTCCGGTCACAGCTTCCTTCAATACAAACAAAGCCGCCAGCACAAAAAGCAAGGGAAATCTGCTGCCCAAACTTAACAGCACTGCTGCCTGTGTCAGCTTATCCGCAATGGGATCCAGCATTTTTCCCAACACAGAAATCATATGGAAACGCCTTGCTATAAATCCATCCAGCAGATCTGTAACACCGGAAAGCAGAAGAACCACAAAGGCTGCCATATACTCTTTTTTTACGCTGTACAACCAGACAAAAACCGGAAGCAGTAAAATGCGCACCATGGAAAGCAAATTTGGAATTGTAAAAATCTTTTTTGACGGTTCCTGCATGGTTCCCTCTGCTTTGCAGCTATTTTTCCCATTCTCCGAAAGCTCTTTTTTATTCATCCTCATCTTACCTTACCCTCTGTACAGCCAGACGTCTCCTTCCAGTTCATGTTTCATTTTACGGATGTATTCCGGTGTGGTGCCGCAGCACCCTCCTACGATAGAGGCTCCTGCCTCTGTCAGCTTCCTCATATTCCGTGCAAACTCTGCCGGTCCCATACTGTAAGAGGCATTTCCCTTCTCATCAATCAAAGGCAGCCCTGCATTTGGCTTGGCAATCACAGGTACTTGGGCAATCCGGCTCATGTTCTGAACCACACTCACCAACTGATCAGGACCCACAGAACAATTCAACCCCACCGCTGAGGCCCCCATGGCCTGCAGTGTCTCCACTGCCTCCAACGCATTGCCTCCATACAGAGCTGTACCGTCCGCTTCAAAACTCAAGGTACAAATCACCGGAAGATCACAGACAGAGAGAGCTGCATCCAACGCCACCATGCACTCCTCCACAGACATCATGGTCTCCGCGCCAATCAGATCCACTCCCGCTTCCACAAGATAAGAAATTTGTTCCCGATAAATCTCAAAAAGCTCGTCCACCTGGGTATCTCCACCCTGAGATACTAAAATCTTCCCTGTGGGAGATACATCTCCCGCAACCAGTGCTCGGTCTCCCACCGCTTTTAAAGACAGCTCCACCAGCCGCTTATTCATATCCTCCACTTTTCCTTCCAGCCCATGCAGACTCAGGCTGGCCCGGTTAGATCCAAAAGTGGAAGCATACACCATCTGAGACCCCGCATCCACATACGCTTTCTGAAGCCGTTCCAGCACTTGGGGATTCTCTAAAATCCACTGTTCTGGGCAAATCCCTCTCGGCATCCCGGAAAGGTATAGATTGGAGCCTGTAGCTCCATCCATATAAAAGATCTTACCCTGGGTTAATCTCTGAAATTCCTCTCTTGTCATCTGCTTACCCTCACCATTTATTTTTTGTGCTTAGCATCCGTGTACACTGATGCTATCATACACTTTTCTGCAAAGAGAGTCAATGACAGGAAAACCTTTATACAAACTAGATATGCAATTCAGTTGCAGACATTTTTTCAATATGTTAAACTATTATTCACCCCAAACCATTAAAATATAATTTGAAAGCAGGTTATTTTATGGAATATGGATATTTGTTTTATATTGTCGTTGGTTTTTGTTCTGGAAGCATCCTCTTTGGCAAAATCATACCCTTTCTTTTCAAAAATGTGGATGTAATTGAGGCCTCTGATGACGGAAACCCAGGAACTTTTAACGCCTTTGCATATGGGGGAACACGTTGTGGGCTTCTCGTTTTATTCCTGGATCTCTTAAAGGGAATGCTTCCAATTCTGTTATGTGCATCTCACATTGGAACAGACTCCTGGTTATTTGCATTTGTAATTGCATCACCTGTATTTGGACATGCCCACTCTATTTTTAATAGAGGGAATGGCGGCAAAGGAATTGCCGTTTCTTTTGGTGTTTTTCTTGGACTGCTTCCCATTTGGCAGCCGCTGTTTTTACTCGTTATCTGGTATTTACTCTTTCTTGTGACACTGCCTGCCAAATCCAACACACGAAAAAGTATATACGCTTTTTTTGCATTCGGAATCAGTGCTCTCTTTGTCGTAAAATGTAAAATAATCCTGTGTGGATGTCTTCTAATTGCCGGAATCGTCATTCACAAACATTATTTAAGTGCAACTGCGCGAAAACAACCGCAAGAAAAAATTTATGAAAAACGTAAAGAATGGAGGCTTCGATGAAAGCATTAATATTATCTTGCAATACGGGAGGCGGCCACAATTCCGCAGCAAAAGCAATTGCAGAAGAACTTCACAGTCATGGCGACGAAGCTTATGTGTTCGATTACCTTTGTCTCGCAGGTAAGGGAGTATCCAAATTAGTTGGAAACGGTTATGTACAAATTGTGAAAAAAACTCCTCTTTTATTTGGACTTTTCTATAAATTAGGCATGTTAATCAGTCGGATTACTCGAAAGTCACCTGTTTATTATATAAACGGACGTATGGCAAAATATCTCAACAGTTACCTGAAGGAACATCCCGCAGACGTTTTAATCATGCCGCATCTCTATCCTGCCGAAACAATTACTTACATGAAACGAAAGGGAATGGATCTTCCTGTAACAATTGCTGTAATGACCGATTACACTTGCATTCCATTTTGGGAGGAAACGGAATGCGATCACTATGTTCTTCCCCATGAAGCTTTACGAAAATCCTGCATAAAAAAAGGGATCCCAAATGAAAAAATTCAAACATTCGGAATTCCTGTATCCAAAAATTGCCGTCTAAAAATCAGCAAAGAAGAAGCTCGGGAAAAATTAGGCTTAGAATTAAACCAAAAATATTTTCTTGTAGCCGGAGGCAGCATGGGTGCCGGAGATTTTACAGAACTTATTCAAAAATTAGTTCTCAGTACAGATACCGAACAAATTCTTGCCGTTTGTGGAAATAATCGAAAAGCAGAACGAAAATTAAAGAAAAAATTCAAAGACGAATCTCGCGTAATGGTGTTCGGTTTCACCGAACAGATGCCGCTTTATTTGAGTGCCTGTGATGTGGTATTTACAAAGCCTGGGGGCTTAACCTCCACAGAAGCTGCTGTCATCGGCGTTCCTATCATTCATACAGCTCCAATTCCTGGCTGCGAAACGATCAATCGCCGTTTTTTTATGCGTGCTGGCATGAGTTGGTCTGCGCTTACTTTAAAAGGGCAAGTTCACAAAGGAATTCGTCTTATGAATGACCTGGAAGCTCAAAAAAAGATGAAAGACCACCAAGCAAAACAAATTCATGGAGATGCTGTCGAACAATTATACAAATTCATCTGTCTTCAGTGCAATTCCAGAAAGTAATTCGTCAAACCGATTCTTCTTTACAAAAACAAATCTATGTGAATGATGGTGGGATTCTTCCCAATAAAACAAAAGATGCTGCAATCTTATTTTAAGACTGCAGCACCTTTTTGAATTATGTGGCAGTAATCAAACGGAAGAAACCACCATTCTGTTATTTTTCGCTAAAGCGATTGCTACATGGCAAAGTTCCATGGAAGCACATATTTTGTCTGCTAAAGTAATAATCCATCCTTCTTTATTTTTCGGAATCGGTCCAAGGGGAAACATGTGGGAAAGGATCGCATTTTGTTCCCGTTCGCCAATGGCAAATACACGCTCACTATTTTGAGCAGCGGCTTTGGGATGATAAAATGCTTGGGCTTCGCCAGTCGGTGTTTTCTCTTTAAAATCATAAAGGCAAAAATCATGGAGCAATCCCGCTCTTGCAGAAACCCTTTCATCACATCCAACCTTTTTGGCAATGAGCCAAGAGACATACGAAACGTTTATGCTGTGCATTAAACGATTTGTCCATTGATGGTGACAAAATCTGCCGAGAGAAAGAAATTCTTCGTTATTTAGAATCGGCAACACCTCTGCCAAATACTCCTTTGAGACTTCATCCGATATCTGAAGATCCATCGGCAATCACTCACTTTCTATATTATATTTTACTTTCATTATGACCCTTCTCTTAGAAAAAGCAAGTGTTTTTCGCAAAAATTAAGCAAAAATTCATTTTTACAGAATTTTTAAAAAATCTCAGAATTTTTATCGCACTTCTGTTGGAAACATTCCCATTTTTATCTGAATTTATCCAAATTCTTTCAATTTCAGCTCTATTCCATACTAAAATCTTCTGACTTTTGTTTGTACTGAAACATATTGCGATCAAAACATTCCGTTCTTCTGTTCATAGGAATAATAGGGAAGCATCAGTTTCTGGCCATAATAAACAGAATCCGTCCTCATATTATTCAATTCACAGATCTCCTTCATGTATTTTTTCATGGAGGAGTACTCTTTGGTAATATGCTCTCGGGCAATCCCCCACAGCGTGTCATCCCTTCCAACAGTGACAGAAGTATAATATTTGTATACTGGAACCTTCGCCTTAGGCGCTCGGTTAAAACCAGAAAGAATGATCCCCAGCAGCAGCCCGATGACTAAAACCCCTGCCATCCTTAAAATCCTGGCTCTCCTGGCTTTTCTTCTCCTGCTCTCTCTGATCTGCCGCAGTCTGGCTTCTCTTCCATATAGATATTCCTGCTCTCTGCTTCTAACACTTCTGGCTCTCATCTGTTTATCCATCCTGCTCGCTCCCTCCGGGCCGCAGCCCACACCTTCTGTCTGATTTTCTGCACGGTCTTTTTCAAAATCCCTCGGTGTAAAAGAAGAGATCCTTTTCCCCCTCCAATGCCGCGGTTTTTTACCGAATCTTTTAAAAGGAACATTTGTTCGTATCACTGTATTTTTATTATAGTACCAGAACATTTGTTTGTCAATCTTTTTTCGAACAAATGTTTTGTGTTTTATCAATACACGAACAGATGTTTAGAATATCTGTTTGCTTTTTATTTTTCGCTGTGTTATAATTGAATAAATATAAATTTCGGGAGGATGCGGATATGTCCTATGGCAAGATTACGAAGAAACAGGAGGAAATCCTGAATTATATGAAAAATGAAATTCTTAACCGGGGATTCCCCCCTTCTGTTCGAGAGATCTGCGAGGCAGTGAGTTTAAAGTCCACCTCCTCCGTTCACGCTCACTTAGAAAGTCTGGAAAAGAACGGCTATATCCGGCGGGATCCTACCAAGCCAAGAGCCATTGAGATTCTGGATGAAAATTTTAATCTTACCCGGCGTGAGATGGTGAATGTTCCCATGATAGGCACGGTAGCTGCCGGGCAGCCCATCCTGGCCACTGAAAATATAGAAAGCTATTTTCCCATTCCGGCAGAATTTATGCCCAATGAACAGAGTTTCCTTCTGAAGGTAAAAGGCGACAG
>CAJLNC010000015.1 GCA_905207905.1 uncultured Lachnospiraceae bacterium
GAGTGCTCTGAGGTTGGTATGTACCTGGCTATGTCCAGAGTTGCTCACAGAGAAGGATATCCGGAGATCGGCCTGTACTGGGAGAAGGCTGCCTACGAAGAAGCTGAGCATGCAGCAAAATTCGCTGAGATGCTGGGCGAGGTAGTTACCCCCAGCACCAAGAAGAACCTGGAGATGAGAGTTGAGGCTGAGAACGGCGCTACTGCTGGTAAGCTGGAGCTGGCTAAGATGGCTAAGGCTGCTAACCTGGATGCAATCCATGACACAGTTCATGAGATGGCAAAGGATGAGGCAAGACACGGAAAAGCATTCCAGGGTCTGCTGAACAGATACTTCAAATAAACCATCGAATAAAAACAGGGGAATCCCCTAATGATCAAGAGGGAATGGCGTTTGCCATTCCCTCTTTTTTTCAGGCTGCCCCGGCCGTTCCCATCAGCCCTGCCTTACGAAGGGCCGGGCGCAGCACATTGTAGATCAGGCCTACCAGGATCACAGATACCACCGCATTCACAAAGGTGGTGGCTGTACTCCACTTTGCCAGGACAGAAGCCAGCTCCTGAGGCTGTCCCAGCACCCACATTTTATAAAAATACCCCACCAGGGGATCAAAAACCACATTGAATCCAAGACCGCACACCGCTGCGATAATACTCCATTTCAGTACGTATTTCTTATCTGTGCTTTCATTGATATGAGCGATCCTGTGAGCTACCAGGCCGGTGATCAGTCCAATGCAAAGCTTCAGCACAAAGGTTTTCGGCGCCACCGTAACGTATACCGGATCCATCAGATCCGCAATACTCATACCGATGGCTCCCGCCAGTCCTCCGTATAAACCTCCCAGCAGCAGAGCTGCCAGCACGCAGAACGCATTTCCAATATGGATGGAGGTGGCATCTCCTCCAGGCATGGGAATCTTGATCTGCAAAAAGGTAAATGAAACAAAGCATAATGCAGCCAAAAGAGCTGTCTGCGCCAGTTTTTTGATCCTATTTTGTTCCCTGTTCATAAACGCATCCTTCTTTCTTTCATTTTCTGCGTTTTAGAATAGCATCAATCTGTACCTATTAAAATAACCAGTTTTTTCTTTTTAGACAAGGTCAGATAGGCCGTTATCTGTTACATAAAAATTAATTTTCTGTTTTTCCGCTTTCTGGTATTGCATTTTCTATCTCATAGTAGTAATATATCAGTATGTAGTATTAAAAACTACTTATAATAGTACCGTAGTTATATATTGCAGACATTGGCTGCTTTATTATCAAATCCAGGCACAAGGAGGTCTTAGACATGAAGGAGAAGATAAAAAAAGAAGCTATGCAGATCAAAAAAGACGCCATGCACTTAAAGGATCCGGGAAGCGCTATCACACATTTTATCGGTATGCTGATGGCCGTTTTTGCTGCGGTTCCTCTGATGATACGGGCAGCTTCCAATCCGGATCTTGTCCACACGTTCTCCCTTGGGATCTTTATTGTCAGCATGATCCTTTTATATGCTGCCAGCACCACTTATCATTCCCTGAATATTTCTGAAAAATGGAACCGGATTCTAAGAAAGATCGACCACATGATGATCTTTGTTCTGATTGCCGGAACCTACACTCCCGTATGCCTCATCGTACTGCGGGGACGCACCGGGTATCTGCTGTGCAGTCTGGTTTGGGGCATTGCTATCCTGGGTATCCTGATCAAGGCGTTCTGGATCAACTGTCCCAAATGGTTTTCTTCTCTGCTTTATATTGCCATGGGCTGGACCTGTGTGCTGGCCTTCACCCAGATCATCAATACCCTTTCCCCAGCAGCTTTTGGATGGCTTCTGGCAGGCGGAATCATCTACACCGTAGGCGGGATCATTTATGCCCTGAAACTTCCTCTTTTTAATTCCAAGCATAAATCCTTTGGTTCCCATGAGATCTTCCACCTGTTTGTCATGGGAGGCAGCGCCTGCCACCTGATCCTCATGTATTTCTTTGTGGCTTCCATGCCTCTGTAAACAATTAATTATCTGATACGCCGTTTCCTGGTTTATCCGGTTTTTCGCACCATTTTTTATCCCGGTTCTGCTCCAGCGTCCTGCTTTTGCGTATCATTCTTTTCCCGCAAACTCTTTTATGAGCCGCTCCTTTCCGGAACGGCTCATTTGCTTGATGGCGTATTCTCTTCGCAGGGCTTCTTCCTTTGTGGAAAACTCCTCCTGATACACCAGCTTTACCGGTCCCCGCCCTCTGGTGTACTTGGCTCCTTTTCCCTGATTGTGAGCCTCCAGCCTCCGCTCTAAATGGTTCGTCCAGCCAGTATAATAGCTGCCATCCCTGCACTCTACTATGTACACAAAATGTTTCATGCGCTTGTCTCCCTTTTCTAAAATGTTCCGTCTCTGTATACTATCCGGAATATCTCTCTGTCTCTTGTTCTGCTTCCAGGTAAGCCTCTTTTTTCCATCCCTTATTCTATAGACTGGCTCCTTCTTGCACTCCTCACTTCGCTTTCAGGCAGGCATCCTCCTCTGCTTCTCACTCTGTTTTCAGGCAAGTCCCCTCTTTCGCTTCCCGCTCCGTTTTCAGGCAGGCCCCCTCTTCCGCTTTCATTCTGCTGATCGTCCAGGCTCTATGTAGAGAGGGGGAAGCCGGAACCTGCTGCGGAAAACTCCGCCCGCTTTTGGTTCCCGCCGCCGCCCTCCTTGTTTATAAAAAGCAATCGACGAAGCAGGTATCTTATTCCAGGACAGCCGCTGCTGCCCGCCCCAATGCAATGCTTCTGTAAAACTGTATCAGATATTCGATTGCGAACCTTCGTCATACTGTATTATAAGCCAAATTCTCCATTTTGTGCATAGTATTCGCATACGTAGGGCAACATCCCCTAGCCATGAGATTTCCTGTCCGCCTCTGTGGATTCCCTATTCCAGATAAATCACCGGATCAACCGGCAGATCATCCTTTGTCATGGCAAAGTACAAATTGCTTCCTTCCATACAGTAATACTTCGTGGGTTCACTCACATATCCCAGAATCTGTCCCTGCTCCACAACCTGTCCCTCCGAAACAGTCAGCTCCTTCAGCTGTCCGTAGGTAAGCTTATAGCCATCTCCCAGACTCATCACCAGGGTCGTGCCTGTCTCCTCATCAATGCCAATGCTCTCCACCACGCCTCTGGCAGCAGCCACCACCTGAGCGCCTACATCGCTGCCGATCACCAGAGCCGGATTGTACTTATACTGTTTTAAAGTAGGAAAATAAATACTGCTGTCCATAGAATAATCCAATACTACACTTCCTGCCACCGGCCAGTTTAGGGTATCTGCCTCTCCAAACGTCACTGTGGGCAAAATCTCTGAGGTCTGGGCAGCCACAGCAGGCTCTTCTTCCGCCTCAACCGCTTCCTGGATCTGCGAATCCATCTGCCCTTCCCCCGGAAGATTGGCCTGTTCCTGGATCTGTGCGTCAATATCATTGGAGCTGGCCTCTGCCAAAGGAATCTCAGGCTCTCCTTCCTGCTCATTAGACTGATCCAACGCCTCCTGCAGCGCCTGATCCACCTGTGGAGCCGCCGGATCCCCGGCTTTTGCCGTCTGTTCCAGCTCCTGCTGCTCCCCGGCCCTCTGTTTCTGGGCGTTTTTTACCTGGCCTGCTGCAAACAGGATTGAAAACGCCGTCACTGCTACCAGGCACAGGCCAAAAATCAGATTGTTATTTTTTCCGTTCCACTTGAATTTTGATTCTTTGTTTTCCATCATCTTTCACCTCTGTCCATATTTACGCCTGACGGCTCCGGGCCGGGGCATTTCCCTTTCCGCCCTGTTTTGCCATCCGTTCGTCTATCCATAGGATTGCCAGATGTCAAAAGAATATTCCAGGAAGCGGGATTTTTTTGACAGTAAAATCTTTTTTATGATATGATAAATTCCAAACGTATGATCACCTGCTTAAAAATCCTAAGGAGGTTTTACCTATGATAAAAAAATGGTGGCACAATAAAGTGGCCTATCAAATCTACCCCAAAAGTTTTCTGGACACCAATGGAGACGGCATCGGCGATCTGCCGGGTATTATCCAAAAACTGGATTATTTGAAGCTGCTGGGGGTGGACATTCTCTGGCTCTCTCCCTGCTACCCCTCTCCTCTGGCAGACCAGGGATACGATATTTCCGATTACTATGGAATCGATCCCCGGTTCGGCACCATGAAAGACATGGAACACCTTATTTCAGAGGCCAGAAAGAGAAATATGTATGTTCTAATGGATCTGGTGGTAAACCACTGTTCCGATGAACATGCGTGGTTTCAGAAAGCCTGTGAGGATCCGGATGGAATGTATGGGAATTATTTTTATCTTCGAGAAAAAGAGGAGGGAAAACTCCCCACGAACTGGCGCTCTTACTTCGGCGGCCCGGTGTGGGACGACCTTCCAGGTACCAGCAAACAATACCTCCATCTGTTCCACAAAAAGCAACCAGATCTGAACTGGGAAAATCCGAAAGTCCGGGAAGAGATCTACAAAAATATGAACTGGTGGCTGGATAAGGGCCTGAGCGGTTTTCGCATTGATGCCATCATAAATATCAAAAAAGCCCTACCGATGCATGATTATGCTCCAGACCGGGAGGACGGCTTAAGCAGCATTGACCGCATGCTGGAGGAAGCCTCCGGGGTGGGAGAATTTTTAGGGGAAATGCAGAGGCGAACCTTTCAAAAGTACGATGCCTTTTCTGTTGGAGAAGTATTTAATGAAAAGCCAGAAGAACTGCCGGACTTTATCGGGGAAAATGGGTACTTTTCCAGCATGTTTGATTTCTCCGCCCACATTTTCGGCGCCAGCCCAAAGGGCTGGTATGACGATACTCCCATCACCCCGGAAGACTACAAGCGCTGCTGCTTCCAGTCCCAGAGTCGGGTGGGCATGACAGGCTTTCTCTCCAACATCATTGAAAACCACGATGAGCCCCGGGGCGTCAGCCGCTATATTCCCAGGGAAGATCTGTGTCCGGCCGCTAAAAAAATGTTGGCTGCCCTGTACTTTATGATGCGGGGAATCCCTTTCATCTATCAGGGTCAGGAGCTTGGGATGGAAAATTATCCCTTTCAGTCCATAGAGGAGGTGGACGACATCTCCACTCTGAATCAGTATCAGGTGGCTCTCCATGCAGGCCTGTCTGAGGAGGAAGCGCTTGCAGTGATCTCCCGCAGCAGCCGGGACAACGCCAGAACACCCATGCAATGGGACACCTCCCCAAATGCCGGTTTTACCACTGGCACTCCCTGGCTGAAGGTCAATCCCAATTATCTTCAGATTAATGCAGCCAGCCAGGTGGAGGATCCGGATTCCCTGTTCCATTTCTACCGGAAACTGATTGCCCTGCGTAAATCCCCGGAGTACGCAGAAACGCTGATATACGGCAGCTTTCTTCCTTTTCTGGAAGAGCAGCACAATCTCATGGCATATTACCGGAAAGGCCAGCGAACCTTGCTGATCCTGGCGAATTTCCAGAAAGATGCGCAGAATGTCAGCCTGCCTGCGCCTTGCATCCATGTGGCGCTGAACAATTATCCGGAAGCCAAAATAGAGGACCGGCAGCTTACCCTGAAGGGATACCAGGTGGTGGCGCTGGAACTGCCCCAGTCCGGCCAATGAAGCGAATGCCCTTCCATGCAAAGCAAAAAGGAGGTAGCACTACCATGGACATTGAAAACTATTGGAAAAAGAATGGTTTTCTCCTCCGGCCGGCCGAAGCGGCAGATGCAGATTCCTATTTTGAACAGAATTATCATCCGCTGGATCCGGAAATAGCATATCTGACGGGATGCAAAGAAATTTTTACGAAAGAAGAGGTGGTTTCCTTCTTCCTGAACTCCCTGGAAGCTCAGGATCGCTGTCTGTTTCTGATCATTGACCCAAAGGGGGCAATCATCGGAGAGGCTGTAATCAATGAAATCTAGATGTATATTCCTTCAATCCCAGGGCGGAACGAACCTACCAAAAAGCAGATGAACAAACTCCTTAAAGTTTGAACACCTGCTTTTTGTCTCCTTATTTCTGCATATTTGCAAATTTGGTATATCTTGGCAGCCATGCCAGCTCTACCGTGCCGATGGGGCCGTTTCTCTGCTTGGCAATGATCACTTCAGCCACATCCTTCCGGTCTGTGTCTTTATTATAGTAATCGTCGCGATAAAGGAACATCACCACGTCCGCATCCTGCTCAATGGCTCCCGACTCACGCAGGTCGGAAAGCATGGGCCTGTGATCCGGCCTCTGCTCCACTGCACGGGAGAGCTGGGATAACGCTACCACAGGCACCTGCAGCTCTCTGGCAATCTCTTTTAAGGAACGGGAGATATCCGAGATCTCCTGCTGTCTGGACTCAGATTTTTTGCTTCCCTGCATCAGCTGCAGATAGTCGATCATAATAATCCCCAGATTGTGCTCCAGCTTGTATTTCCTGCACTTGCTCCGCAGCTCCGCCACCGAGATGCCAGGGGTATCGTCAATGATCATATGAGAACGGCCGATGATGCCTGCTCCCTCAATGAGATTGGCCCAATCAGTGTCGCTTAAATTTCCGTTTCTAAGAAGCTGGGCATCCACTCTGGATTCCAGAGAGAAAAGTCGGTTCACCAGCTGTTCTTTGGACATCTCCAAACTGAAAATCGCCACCGTGATATCATTGCGAAAAGCCATATGCTCTGCAATATTCAGCACAAAAGCCGTTTTTCCCATGGAGGGACGGGCGGCAATCAGAATCAGATCCGAGGGCTGAAGCCCGGAAGTCTTATAATCCAAATCAATAAATCCGGTGGAAAGCCCAGTGACGCTGCCCTTATTCCGGCTGGCCATCTCGATCTTATCCAGAGCCTTCAACACCACATCTTTGATGGGGACAAAATCATCCGTGCTTTTTTTCTGGAGTACTTGGAAGATCTGCCTCTCCGTCTCCTCCATAATGTCCTCCACCTTGTCCTTCCCTGCATAGCAGGCGTTGGCAATCTCCTCATTTACCTTGATCAGACGGCGAAGCAGCGCCTTGTCCTGAACGATCTGGGCGTAATAGCGCACATTGGCGGAGGTGGGAACTGCGGTGATCAGATCCCGGATAAATTCCAGGCTGCTGATCTCCGGCGGCACATCCATCTCCTTTAACCGCTCCTGAAGGGTGATCAAATCCACCGGCTTTCCCTCACTGTAGAGCCCTGTCATAGCGTCAAAAAGCACTCCGTACTGCTTCTGGTAAAAGTCCTCCGCCGTAAGCAGCTCCTGAGCCACCGTGATGGCCTCCTGGTCGATCATCATAGCTCCGATCACTGACTGCTCTGCCTCCGCGCTGTGGGGCATCACTCTTTTTATCAGTGTTTCTTCCATTTATAAGCTCTCCACATTCACCTTCAGCAAAGCAGTTACCTTGGTGTGCAGCTTAATGGCCGCTTCCATGGTGCCGACACTCCTGATGGGATTGTTCAGCTGAATCTTCTTCTTATCAATCTCATAGCCTAGCTGCTCTTTCACAGCCTCTGCCACCTCTTTGTTGGAAATGGAACCAAAAAGTCTGCCTCCCTCTCCCACTTTTACTTTTAATGTAATCGAAGCTGCCTCCAGCTTTTTCCCCAGCTCCTGGGCTGCAGCCAGATTCTCCGCTGCCACTTTCTCCTGATTGGCCTTCTGAAGTTTTAAATCATTTCTGTTCTTTCCGGTAGCCTCCACGCCCTGCTTCTTTTTCAGAAGCACGTTTCTTGCATATCCGTCGCTGACCTCCACGATCTCTCCTTTTTTTCCTACTGCCTTAACATCCTCTAATAAAATCACTTTCATTTTAGATAGCTCCTTCCTCTGTCATTTCTTTCAATACCTGTTTCAGCTTTTCCACAGCCTCCTGCACTGTAACGTCCTTCAGCTGTGCTCCCGCAATGTTCATATGGCCGCCGCCTCCCAGCCGCTCCATTATGATCTGCACATTCACCTCATCAATGGACCTGGCACTGATAAATACCCGGTTATCATACTCTGTGATCACAAAGGAGGCCTTCACCCCCACAATATTCAGCAGTTCATTGGCTGCCTGAGCTCCCACCACATTGGGACTCTCCAGATGATCTGCCGGACAAATGGTAATGGCATAGTTCTCAAGAAAGCTCTGGGCATTGCTCACCGCCTGAGCTCTGGCCTTGTAGCTGGTCATATCGTTCCTTAAGGCCTTGCGGACTCTGGTCACATCTGCCCCGCAGCGCCGCAGATAAGCTGCGGCCTCAAAGGTGCGCACTCCGGTTTTTGCCACAAAGTTGTTGGTGTCAATGATAATGCCTGCATACATACAGTCTGCCTCCAGATTTTTCAGACGCACGCCCTCCTCAAAATACTGGAGAATCTCAGCGATCATCTCACAGGAGGAGGAAGCCGAAGGCTCAATGTAAGAGAGGGCCGCATTCTCAATCTTCTCCGTAGTCTGACGGTGATGATCCAGCACCACAATCGTTCTCGTAAGACCCAGCAGCTCTTTACACTCTGTTATACTGGGTTTGTTGGTATCCACCACCACCAGCACCGTATTATTATCCACCAGCTCCATGGCCTGATCATGGGTAACAAACAGATCCTCCTCATACTCCCGGCTCTCCTGAAACTGATTCGTCCAAAACCGGATGCTGCTGTTGATCTCACCCAGCACAATATGGGCCGGCTTGCCTGCCGCCTTTGCCGCCCGGTACACTCCCACGCAGGCACCAAAGCAGTCCATATCCGTCATAGCGTGTCCCATCACCACCACCCGATCCTTGGTGCCGATGATCTCCCGCATGGCCTGGGACTTCACCCTGGCCTTTACTCTTGTGTTCTTCTCGCTCCTCTGGGACTTGCCTCCAAAGAAGGTCACCTTATCATTATCCTTCACCACTGCCTGATCGCCGCCCCGGCCAAGTGCCATCTCCATGGCGCTTCTTGCAAATTCATAATTCTGCTGATACCCGCTGCCGTTCATCCCAACGCCGATGCTGACGGTAATATCCACCTCATTGCCGATATTGATGGTCTTAACCCCTTCCAGAATAGAGAAACGGTCCTCCTCCAGAGCTTTCAAAGTTTTCTGATTTAAAATCACCAGATACTTATCCTTCTCCAGCTTTTTGATCAGAGCCTCCATGGCAGAAAAATATTTATTAATTTTCCGGTCTACCAACACATTCAGAAGAGACTGATGAACCTCATCCACCCGATCCATCACCTCTTCATAATTGTCAATGTAGCACAGTCCCACCACCGGACGCTGCTCTTTATTCTCCCGGATATAGCGGTTCAGATTCGTCTCATCAAACAGATAGACCATGTAGAGAAATTCTTCATCCCCCTCGCGCTCCACCAAAGCCGCATCATCCACCAGGTCATTCAGAGAAATCTTCTGCACCTGTGCCCGAAAATCATACTCCTTATACTCCAGCCGCAGTTCTCTGCTCCACCCATTCTCCGGGAGGATCTCCCTGGATATTTCCGGAAACAGGCTGGAAATATTTTTCCGGTAGCCTTTATGCTTCTCCGTCAGCTCATAGAGCCGGTTATTCATCCAGAGCACCTTGCCGTCCGGCTCCAAAAGGGCAGCCGGAATCTCAAACTCCTCCAGGATGGCCTTCTGCACCTGGCCGTATCCGGTGGCAAAATTCACCAGTTCCCGCAGAATTCTGGGCTTGTAGTGAAAATACATCCACAGCACACCCAAAAAATAGAGCACCGTAAAGATCAGTGCAAGAAAACCTGCTTCCCTGGATACCCAGAACATGGCGCCGTCCAAAATCAGCAGCGTCAGAGCCAGGATCACGCTCCACTGCCAGTGAAGCTTCAAATCGCCGCTGTACTTTGCCTTAAATTTTGTATTCATAGCCATTCTCCCTACTATCTCACAAAAATCTCAAAATCGGAAGACAGAAATACCGTTCTCCCGGTTTGCGCACCTTTTTGCTCAAACGCGCATAAAACTCCATATTAGGTCTCTATTTTACCACAATTTCCAGGAATAAGGAAGAAAAACTTAGACGCAGAGGATACAAAGAAAATCCGTACCCAAATGGCTGAAATTGCTGATATGCAAAAACGGTTCGGCTCTTTCGATTCAAATTCGCAAATATAAGGAATTATCATGAAAGGATGCTAACCGAAAAAGAATTGGTAAAAAAAAAATTACTTGTTCTTAAATACAGCGGTAAGCAGCAAATACATAACTCTGGCGGGGATGCTGCAAAATACTTCCGGCGGTACTCTTTCGGATGATTTTTCTCAGAAAACAACATCTTTTCGGAAAAAAACACACCGAAAATCCGCCGGGATTCGTATTTTGCAGCACCCCCTCTTTTTAAATCCCCATCCCTTCTGTCCAAAGGGAAAATCCATATGCTTTCTTGATTCTTATTCTTTAAAACTTAAATACCGCCACTCCATAAGCCGGAAGATCGTAGGCAAAGGAATACGTCTTTCCATCGCATTCCTTTTTCACCGCCTTGTAACTGTCCGGCCGCTCTTTTCCGGAGCCTCCAAACTGAGCATCATCGCTGTTTAGCACCAGCTTGTACTGTTTTCTCCGATGAACTCCCACCCGGTAATCCGGCCTGGCCACTGGTGTAAAGTTGATCACAAACAGCAGATTGCTTCTGCCGCTTTCCGAATGGCGCATAAAACTGAAGATACTCCGGTCTCCATCGTCTGCATTGATCCATTCAAAGCCTTCCGGACTGCAGTCAGCCTCATACAGGGCCGGAGTGCTCTTATAAAGATGCAGCAGCTCCCGGACAAAGGCCTGCATCTGCTGGTGATTCTTTTCTGCCAGCAAAAACCAGTCCAGCTCCCGTGCCTCGCTCCACTCCTGGAACTGGGCGAACTCCTGTCCCATGAACAGAAGCTTCTTGCCGGGATGCCCCATCATGAAGGTATAGCCTGCTTTCAGGTTGGCAAATTTGTCATCGTACAACCCGGGCATCTTGTTGATCATGGAACATTTCAGATGCACCACCTCATCGTGGGACAGTACCAGCACATATTTTTCCGAGTAGGCATAGGTCATGGCAAAGGTCATTTTGTTATGGTTGTATTTCCTGAAATAAGGATCCAGCTTCATGTATTCCAGGAAGTCGTGCATCCAGCCCATGTTCCATTTCAGCGTAAAGCCCAGTCCGTCATTTTCCGGCCGGTCTGTCACCTTGGGCCATGCGGTGGACTCCTCCGCAATGATCATGGTTCCCGGATGTTTTCCCTGAACCACGCTGTTCAAATGCTTGAAAAACTCAATGGCCTCCAGATTTTTATTTTCTCCGTATTGGTTAGGAACCCACTGGCCATCCTGACGGCCGTAATCCAGATACAGCATGGAAGCCACCGCATCCACCCGAAGGCCGTCCACATGGTACTGCTCCACCCAAAACAGAGCATTTCCGATGAGGAAGTTTTTCACCTCATTCTTCCCATAGTCAAATACCTTGGTTCCCCAGTCCGGATGCTCCCCCTTCCTGGGATCCGCATATTCAAACACGCAGGTGCCGTCAAATTCTGCCAATCCATGGGCATCTTTTGGAAAATGAGCGGGCACCCAGTCCAAAATCACGCCGATGTTATTTCTGTGAAGATAATTTACCAGGTAGGCAAAGTCCTCCGGGCTCCCATACCGGGAGGTAGGGGCATAGTACCCTGTAACCTGATACCCCCAGGAACCGTCAAAGGGATGCTCCGCAATCCCCATAAGCTCCACATGGGTATAACCCATATCCTTCACATAGTTCGTAAGGCTCTCCGCCAGCTCCCGATAGGTATAAAAGCCATCCTCCCCCTCCTCATGGGGATGCTTCCTCCAGCTTCCCGGATGCACCTCGTAAATGGAAACCGGGCTTTTATCCGGCGCAAAATGCTGCTGCTTCTTCCTCCAGGCAGAATCACTCCAGCGGATTCTGGAAATATCCGTCACCACCGAAGCCGTTCCCGGCCGCATCTCCGCTGCATTGGCAAAAGGATCTGCCTTATACAGCTTTCTTCCGTCCTTCGCCAAAATCAGGAATTTATACATATCTCCCTGATGGGCCTCCGGCACAAACAGCTCATAAATCCCCAGCGGTTCCAGGCGTTCCATGGGATGACTGATTTCTGACCACCCGTTAAAGCTGCCAATCACATTTACCCCTCTGGCATTGGGCGCCCAGACTGCAAAATAAATCCCTTTTTTCCCGTTCTTCTTTGCCGGATGAGCTCCCAACTTCCGAAAAATATCATAGTGAACTCCCTGCCCGAACAGATACTGATCCAGCTCTGTCACAAAGGCCGGATCCGGAGGCACCATCTGACTGACTGTTCCTCCTGCCGCTGCCTTTCCAGCAGCCCCGGTTCCCCTAGCCTCTGATTTTCCGGTTTTCTTTGTACTCTTTCCCCCTGCACTTACAGCAGAATTTGACTTCTTTCCCGATACTCTCCCAGCAGCTTTGACTTCTTTCCCGGAAACTGCCCTTCCCTTTTTTTCATTCTCTTTCATCCCTCTTACTCCTTTATCAATCCCTTGCTTTGATTTTCCAATGCCAAATGCAGGCTGCCCTATTCCGACGGCAGTCCGCTTATCTCTTCATTCAAATTTTGTCTGAATCCTTCTGTTTCCGCCTGTCACACATTCACTCCGATTAAGCGGCAGCCCCCGGCTGGAACTGTCATGTGAAGCTGCCCGCTTTCCGGCTCAATGGTTTCTCTTGTCTCCAAATCTGTAAGGTTTCCCTCCCGGGGTAGTCGGATCCAAAGCTCTGCCTCCCCTTCGTCATTATTCACCGCAGTGATCACAGCCTGATACTCGTTCATTCTGGCAAAAGCATACTGACGGTTTGTCAAAAGCAGCTCCCGGTAACAGCCCTCCGCCAGCACCGGATACTCCTTCCGGCAATTCCCAAGAAAGGCGATCCACTCTGCCAGGCCAGGCACCGGAGGTTTTTTTTGAAGTTCCTCCAGAGACAGAGAAGGCCGCAGAGCCGCATCTCCCTGCTCCTTGGCTCCCTCCACCCCCCATTCTGAACCATAGTACACCGATGGGATCCCGGGCAGTGTATACAAAAGCCCGTACACCGGCTTCAGATGTTCTTTGTTCTTTAATTTATTCACCAGCCTGGATACATCGTGATTATCTGCAAAGCCATACAGGATACGCCCCCGGTAAATTCCTCCGTTCTCATCAAACTGACGGCGGATGGTATGGGCGATCTCAAAATAATTATGATCATTGTGACCGGAATACAGCCCCTTATGCAGCTCATAATTGGTGACCGAATGAAGCATCTCTTCATTGGCCCACCGGCTATAATCTCCATATATCACCTCTCCCATCAGCCAGAAGTCCTCTTTCTCCTGGGCTGTAAGACGGCGCATCTGTCTCATAAAATCAAAATCCAGGCAGTCCGCACAGTCCAGACGAATCCCGTCAATATCAAATTCCCGGATCCAGAAGCGGATCACCTCAAACAGATAATCCTTCACTTCCTGGTTCTGCAGGTTTAAGTTGGCCAGATCCCCGCAATTTCTCCAGGACTCATAACCAAAGCTTTCTCCGTGGCAGCTTCCCTGGAAATTCAGTCCCTTATACCAGCTGCAGTAGGCGGAATGTTCCCGATTCCTCCGGATATCCTCAAAGGCAAAAAAGCCCTTTCCCGTATGATTGAACACACCGTCCACCACAACCCGGAGCCCAAGGCTGTGAGCCTTATCCACAAAACGCCTGAAATCCTCATTGTCTCCCAGCCGGCCGTCCACCTGCTTATAATCTATGGTGTCATACCCATGGGTGCCTGACTGAAACAGGGGACCGATATAGATTCCTCCGCAGCCCAGCTTCTCAATGTGAGGCAGCCACTTTTCCAGCTCCAAAAACCGGTGTACTGACTCTCCCATGGGATTCACCGCCGGAGCGCCGCACAGGCCCAACGGATAAATATGGTAAAAGGCAGCCCGCTCAAACCACTTGCTCATTGTAAAACCTCCTGTTTTGCTTCTTTACTTAATTCTGTTCTTATTTTTATCCTTATTTCCGTTGCTATTCTATTGCTATCATTTTCACTATCGCCATTATCCGGATATAGCAGTCTGTGATCACGGCCAAATCTGCCATCCGAAACCGCCGGAACCCGGCAAGGCCCTCCTGACCTTCCACCGTACAGCCCATGCTGCGTCTTGGCTTCTTCCCTCTCACGAAAAAATGCCATACATAAACTGATTCACCAAGCCAAAGATCGTCTCTCCCTGCTTTTTCCCAAAGATACCGGTCTCCCGATCCGCTTCCTGCATCAGATACTGATTGATCATTCCCATAAAGCTGATGGCAAACTGATTCTGACGGCCGTTCATATTTCCCAGCTGATCTGAACAGTTCTCAAACACCGCCACCGTGGCCTGATAGAAGTCTATGAGATAGGGATGCACGGTCTGATAGGCTTCGTTCTCCCTGGCAGAATAGAACAGAGCCATCAAAAGCATATGAAACTTCTTTTCCTCCTGAAAAAAACCATAGTATGCGCTGGCCAGATGATGCAGCCGCTCTTTTACATCCCATATTTCCTCGGGAATCTGAATACAGCGGTACATTTTTTCAAACTTTGCGTCCAGAATGGCCTGAAGAAGCCCGCGCTTGCTGCCAAAATAGTAGTACAGGGTAGGCTTGCTGATCCCTGCTCGATCTGCGATCTCCTGGACACCCACGGCATCGTAACCCCTGGCGTAAAACAGTTCCTCCGCACACTGTAAAATTCTTTCTCTGTTTTCCATTCAGGCTCCTTTCTCCCAATTTTACTTTTGTTTTATTATACCGTTCGGTATATAAAAAGTCAACTCCCCATGCCCATAATTCATTCTGTTGCCAATTTCCCAGCTGTTTTGGTTGACAATAAACAGGCCTGTTGTTAAAATAAAACTAAGAAAAATTGCTACGCCGATATAAGTCTGAGAAGATGGTTCAGACGTTTCTACCGCATACCGATCAAATGCGACTATTGGTTTTTATGCAGCAGATCGTTTACGGCAGATATACCTTTTCGTATGTCTGTCTTTTCTATGTATAAGAGATATAGGGGATTACTTTCTATATTTGTTTCTTTCTTGAAATATCCCTTCAGAACTACTGCTCCCCTGAAGCTGATGATCTTCTCCAGAGCAGGCTTTTCTTCTCAGTGATCCGTCGGCCGCTATTTTCGTATCCATACACCCATGTTTCATTTACAAAAGGAGGAGAAAAAATATGAAGTTATGGAAAAAACTGGCCGTACTGGCTGCCGCAGCAGCAGTTTCTCTGGGAGCTGCTTTCACTGCAAGCGCTGCTGAGCCTGTAGATCTGGCTGATCTGAAGGTAGGATTTGTGTTCATCGGTGATGAGCAGGAGGGATACACCTACGCTCACATGATTGGTTTGGAAGAGATGCAGGAAGCGCTTGGTCTGTCCGATGATCAAATCATCTGCAAGTACAACACCCCTGAAGATGAGAGCTGCTATGACGCAGTGGTGGACCTGGCGGAGCAGGGCTGTCAGATCATCTTTGGCAACAGCTTCGGTTTTGAGGATTACATGATTCAGGCTGCTTCTGAGTATCCTGACATTCAGTTCTGTCATGGAACCGGTTATCAGGCCGCTTCCTCCGGACTGGAAAATATGCACAACTATTTCACCTCTGTCTATGAGTCTCGCTACGTTTCCGGCGTAGTTGCAGGCATGAAGCTCAAAGAGCTTTACGGTGAGGACAATACCGAAAAGATCGGTTATGTAGGCGCTTATTCCTACGCAGAGGTAATCTCCGGTTATACCGCTTTCTTCCTGGGGGTAAGATCTGTATGCCCCAATGTGACCATGGAAGTAAAATATACCGGTTCCTGGGCTGATCAGGCTCTGGAGAAGGAGACTGCTGAGGCACTCATCGCCAACGGCTGTGTTCTGGTAAGCCAGCACGCAGATACCACCGGCGCTGCAGCAGGCTGTGAAGCCAACCAGGTTTACAACGTAGGTTACAATGTTTCCATGCTGGACGCTGCTCCCAACTATGCGCTTACCTCCGCTTCTATTAAGTGGGGCCCCTACTACACCTACGCAACCCAGTGCATCTTAAACGGCGAGACTATTGATACTGACTGGTGCCACGGCCATTCTGACGGCGCTGTATGGATCACCGAACTGGGTTCTGCCTGCGCAGAAGGAACTCAGGAAGCGGTAGACGCTGCATGGGCTGCTATTGATGACGGTTCCCTGCATGTATTCGACACTTCCACCTGGACCGTAGACGGCGAAACCATCACCACCACTGCCACTGATGATCTGGCAGAGACCTACTACGGTTTAGAGTACATCAGCCCGGACGGATACTTTATGGAGTCTGAGCTGGCTTCCGCTCCCGCCTTCGCATTCCACATCGACGGCATCACAGAGCTGAATCAGGTATTCTAAGGAAGCGCTTGCATCCGCGTTTCCCTAAATTTCACGTACTTTCAAACGTGTTTGGGGACTGCCGCACAAAATGAACATCACTTTTTGTGCGGCAGTCCCCATTTTTCACGTTATATTACCACAGAATTGAGGAATCTATATGTCTGAATACGCCATTGAATTAAAAGGGATCTGCAAGTATTTCGGCAAGGTTGCTGCCAATGATAACATATCCCTGTCCGTAAAAAAGGGAGAGATTCTTTCCCTGCTGGGAGAGAATGGCAGCGGAAAAACCACGCTGATGAACATGCTCTCCGGCATCTACTTCCCTGACAAAGGACATATCTTTGCCGATGGGAAGGAGGTTACCATCCGCTCCCCAAAAGATGCCTATGCGCTGGGCATCGGCATGATCCACCAGCATTTTAAGCTGATCGATATCTTTACAGCAGCGGAGAACATCATCCTGGGAATGCAAAATCAGTCCCCCATCATTCGGATGAAGGATGTCATTGCAGACATCTCCAAACTGATCCAGCGCTATGGCTTTCAACTGGATCTGAATAAGAAAGTATACGATATGTCCGTATCAGAAAAACAGACGGTAGAGATTGTAAAAATGCTGTACCGGGGCGCCAATCTTCTGATACTGGACGAACCTACCGCAGTGCTCACTCCACAGGAGACGGATCATCTTTTTGATGTACTCCGCAACATGAAAAAGGACGGAAAGGCCATTATCATTATCACTCACAAGCTCCATGAGGTTCTGGCCATCTCTGACCGGGTTTCCATTCTCCGGAAGGGCAAATACATCGGTACTGTAAACACCAGCGAAGCCACCGAACTCTCCCTCACTGAGATGATGGTGGGAGAAAAAGTGACTCTGGACATTGACCGTCCCCTTCCCAAAAATCCCAAAAAGTGCCTGGAGGTAAAAAATCTCACCTGCTTAAACAAATATGGAGTAAAGGCTTTAGACAATGTAAGTTTCACTGCCAACAGCGGGGAAATCTTGGGAATCGCAGGGATTGCAGGCAGCGGTCAGAAGGAACTTCTGGAAGCAGTGGCCGGTCTGCAGGCCGGAGAAGGGAGCATTCTGTTTACCGATCCTTCTACCGGACACACAGATGAGCTCCTGGGAAAGGATCCCATGAAGATCAAAAATATGGGCGTCTCCCTGGCCTTTGTGCCAGAAGACCGGCTGGGCATGGGTCTGGTAGGCGATATGGGAATGCCCGGAAATATGATGATCCGCAGTTACCGGGACGGGCACCATGCGCTTCTGGAACAGAAGCATCCCAGGGAGCTTTCCGAGAAAATTAAGGATCAGCTGGAAGTGGTAACTCCCAGCATCAATTACCCGGTTCGCCGCCTTTCCGGCGGTAATGTTCAGAAAGTGCTGGTAGGCCGGGAGATCGCCAATTCTCCCAAACTTCTCATGACCGCCTATGCTGTCCGGGGACTGGATATCAACACCTCCTATGCCATCTATCATCTCCTGAATGATCAGAAGGAACAGGGCGTCGCGGTGATCTATGTGGGAGAGGATCTGGATGTGCTTCTGGAACTTTCGGACCGCATCCTGGTTCTGTGCGGAGGCAGAGTTTCCGGCATTGTGGATGCCCGCACAGCCACAAAAGAAGAAGTAGGACTATTGATGACCAAACACGGAGAGGAGGCTTAATATGACAGCAGAAAAACAAAGGGAGCCTTTTGTCCGCATTGTCAAAAGGGACTCCATCACCCTGAAAAAATCCATCGCCATCCGTGCCGTGGCTATCCTGCTCTCACTGGCAGTCTGTGCGTTTTTCATCTATCTGATCACTCACAGCAATCCTTTGCAGGTATACCGCAGCATGGTGGACGGAGCTATCGGAACCGGAAGACGTACCTGGAACACTATGCGGGATACCATGATCCTGCTGGCCATTGCCCTGGCCATCACCCCTGCCTTTAAGATGCGCTTCTGGAATATCGGCGCTGAGGGACAGATTCTGGTGGGAGGCATTATGACCGCAGGTATTATGAAATTCTGCGGCGACACCCTTTCTACTCCAGTGCTTTTTCTGGTAATGATCATTGCCAGCCTGGCAGCCGGCATGATCTGGGGACTGATCCCCGCAGTGTTCAAGGCCCACTGGAAAACCAACGAGACCTTATTTACCCTGATGATGAACTATATTGCCATCCAGTTTACCTCCTTTTTCAGCATTGTCTGGGAGGCTAAAAAGGGAAGCGGCACCATCGGCACCATCAACCAGAAGACCCAGGCCGGCTGGATCACTACCAAATTTCTGCCGGATATTTTCGGCAATTTCAACTACAGCATTAATGTAATCATTGTTCTGACTCTGACCGTTTTAATGTTCATTTACCTGAAATACACCAAGCATGGCTATGAGATCGCTGTGGTGGGACAGAGCGAAAATACCGCCCGCTACGCAGGTATCAACGTGAAGAAGGTGATCATGCGCACCATGGCCCTCTCCGGAGCGATCTGCGGCTTCACCGGATTTTTGCTGGTAAGCGGTTCCTCTCATACCATCTCCGTGAACACAGCGGGAGGCAGAGGGTTTACCGCCATCATCGTATCCTGGCTGGCAAAGTTCAACCCATTTATCATGATCCTGATTTCCTTTTTCCTGGTATTTATGGGCAACGGAGCCACTCAGATTGCCAGTGAATTTCAGCTAAACGAATCCGCCTCAGAGGTCATCACAGGAATCATCCTGTTTTTCATCCTGGGCAGCGAATTCTTTGTAAATTATCGTCTGATCTTCGGTAAAAACAGAAAGGAGGCACACTGATGGATTTTTTATGGGCAGTATTTAAAGGTATTTTTTCCGTAACCTTCATCCAGAAGGCCATCACCCAGGGAATTCCCCTTCTGTTCGGCGCTACCGGAGAGATCATCACAGAAAAATCCGGAAACCTGAATCTGGGTATTCCCGGCATCATGTATATGGGGGCCATCGGCGGACTGGCCGGTTCCTTCCTATATGAGATCAACACCCAGAACCCTGTTGGCTTTATTGGCATTCTCTGCGCTGTCCTGGGCTGTCTTTTATTCTCCCTGGCAGGAGCGCTGATCTACAGTGTGCTCACCATCTCCCTGCGGGCCAATCAGAACGTTACCGGCCTGGCTCTCACCACCTTCGGCGTGGGCTTCGGAAACTTCCTGGGCGGATCCTTTTCCAAAATTACCGGAACCGCAGGCCAAATCACGGTGTACACCACAGGGCAGGCCTTCCGAACCCAGATTCCCTTCCTGTCCGACCTGGGTATTGTGGGAGATATCTTTTTCTCCTACGGCTTTTTGACCTACCTGGCTATCCTCATCGCCCTGCTGGCCTCCTGGTTCCTGACTAAGACCAGAATGGGCCTGAATCTCCGGGCTGTAGGGGAAAACGCAGCGGCAGCCGACGCCGCCAGCATCAACGTCACCCGGTATAAATACGCCGCCACCTGCATCGGCGGCATGATCAGCGGCCTGGGAGGCCTGTACTTTGTTATGGAGTACTTAGGCGGCACCTGGCAGAACAACGGTTTCGGCGACCGCGGCTGGCTGGCAGTGGCTCTTGTAATCTTTGCTCTCTGGAAGCCGGCGAGGGCCATCTGGGGCTCCATCCTCTTTGGCGGACTCTATATCCTCTTTGCCTATGTGCCTTTGAGCCAGTCCATGCAGGAGATCTTCAAAATGCTCCCTTACCTGGTAACCATTCTGGTGCTGGTGATCTCCAGTCTCCAGAGAAAGAAAGAAAACCAGCCGCCGGAAAGCCTGGGCCTGCCCTATTTCCGGGAAGAACGGTAAGAGATCTCGCTATAAGGAACAAAGGGAATGTTTCAGCGGTTCTCTCAATACATTTTCTAAATTGCAACAAGCCCTCAGGATACGGCTGCTGTCCTTTCAGACCTGCACCGTTCCTGGGGGCTTTTGATTTTGAAGCATTTTCAAGTTATTCTTTGCAGGAAATGCGGCCTATCCTTATAGCAGTCCCTGCCAGCCCGCTGCCTGTAAAATTCCCGGACAAACTCCATGAAGCTCCGGGCCGCCTCCTTTTATCCACATTGAACCGCGCCTGAAACTTTTCTTTCCACATTTCTGTCCCACTAAAAACAAATCCCAGTGAATATCTTCCTAACGCAGCTTTCCAAACTCTTTTACCAGCGTAATCAGTCCCACCACTGCCAGCAGCGGAAACGCGATGGCCAGCAAGCCCTTGATCACCAAAAAGATCAGCATCAGCGGCAAAATGACCAGCACAAGCAATACCTTGGTAAGTCCCCAGGCTGCTCTCAGGGAAAATCCAAGAAGTTTTCCAAATACCATTAAAAATAAAATACTAAACAAAATTGTCCACATACGGTACTTCACCTTTCTCTTTAATATGCTGTTTTTCCTTGGTCAGATCCTTCTGCTGGGAAAATCCTTTCCCAAAGTCCAGCTGCTGCAGATCCCTATTACCATCTGCTTCAGCCTGCTCATTGACCTGGTCATGGCTCCCTTTGAGGCTTTCAAGCCTGCCAGCTATGGAATCTCCCTGCTCATCCTCATCGGCGGCTGCCTGGTCATGGCTCTTGGAATCACTCTGGCTGTAAAGGCCGACCTGATCCTGACTCCCGGCAACGCTTTCGTAAAAGCCCCGGCCAAATGCACCGGAAAATCTTATGGAACCATGGAGATCCTCTTTGACACGATCCTGACCCCCCTGGCAGTCACTGCCTCTTTCCTCCTGTTCGGAAAATTCCGGGGTGTACGGGAAGGACCGTCATTTCTGCCCTCTTAGTGGGAATCTTTATCAATCTCTACCACAGGCTGGAAAAAACGGTCAAACCCTTCTGCCATTCAAAAAACCAGTAAGCTCTGTTTCCCCAAATCTTAAAAAGGATCTATTCCTCCCCATCAAGCTTCCCCGCCAGAAAAATACTGGTGGGGCCGTCTGCGCCTCCGATTATCGAAACAATCGCCGAAGGCTCTTCTGTATCCGTCTTTGAAGCCGCATCTGGTTCTTCTTCCCCTTCCAATACCGCTTCCGGTTCTTTTGCCTCGTCCGTCTCCGCTGTCATGATCGTTTCCTCCAGCCTTTCATCCACATACTCTGCAGCCCTGCGCAGATTCTCATTCAGATTCAAGCGATAAAACTCAAAATACTGGAGCTCATAGTCAGAATCCCGCACCGCAGTGACTGAAATCCTGGGCTCCTCCCCCTCCTCATACCACTCTTCCTGGATGTACTGCAAAGCGGTAGTCTTTTCATAAGTATCATCTATGGATATGACTTCCATATCAGCAAAATACAGCTTATCTTCTTTCTCATCCCAGGTCAGGCCCAGAGCCTGATACTCCTTCCACTGCTCTGTTTCCATCAGCTGTTCAAGGCTCACGCTGTGATATTCTGCTCCTTCCGACTCATTGGTCCTATCGATCCCAATAATCCGTCCCTCCTCATTGCGGATCAGATGTTTCTCCGGAATCACCATTTCTACCTTTGAGTCCAGTCCCTCCTGAGCCATAGCAGCCATAGGTATGGTCAAAAAAACGGCTGTTGTCACTGCTGCTGCACAAAATTTCTTTATTATCATAGCTTCCGTCTCCTCTCTGTCAACGCCTCTCCTGTTTAAAAATCCCAAGATCCTTCTTCCGGTCAAGACTGATCCTCCCACTTTCAGCCGAAATTCTTCCTAACTTCTGTCTCGGAGATCAAGAAAATCTTACACAAATTCCCGAAAGCTGTCAAATGAAATCTTAAGATTACCTGTTTCTCCCTGCTATCCATGGAAATTGTTTCCAGACAAACCACTGGATAACGGACCGACAAAAAATTTTTCTACTTGCCGTATGGATGGAAGCCATATACAATAAAAAGGCAACAGAAGCATGAGCAAAAATTGCCGGCAAACGAAAAACGTCAGCAAAACAGGAGGCTGCAATCATGACACCTACCCTGAATGAGCGTCTTATCTATGAAATCTTATCTGTAGTAGAAGAAATCCCTGCCGGGAAGGTGGCTTCCTACGGACAGATCGCCGCGCTTATCGGCAGGGAAAAAAATTCCCGCCTGGTAGGCAGGGTTCTGAGCATGGCAGAACACTACGGAGCCTACCCCTGCCACCGAGTGGTAAACAGCGCCGGGCGGCTGGCTCCCCACTTTCCTGAACAACGGCTCCGGCTTTTGGAGGAGGGTGTTTCTTTTAAGGCCAACGGCTGCGTAAATATGAATGTCTGCCGCTGGAATTGGGAGGAAGAATAAGCTGGCGAAGAGAAGGGACGCTCCAAATAAGGATGCTCCAAATAAGAACGTTCCAGAAAGCGTCGCCTTCCAGAAAGAAGTAGGAGAACACATAACATGGATCAGATCAATACTGCGGATTATATCACTCACTGCCCTTCTCCGCTGGGAACCATCACCCTGGCCAGCGACGGCCAGCATCTTACGGGACTTTGGTTTGAGAAACAGAAATATTTTGCTTCCTCCCTCTCTGGAACGGAAAATCCCATCGAAAAAGCTCTGCCTGTGTTTGACCAGACAAAGCAATGGCTACATCTGTATTTTAACGGCCTTCATCCGGATTTTACGCCCCCTCTAAATCTAAGAGGCACCGCCTTTCGCCAGAGCATCTGGCAGCTTTTGACCAAGATCCCCTACGGCCAGACAAGGACCTACGGAGAAATTGCCGCCCTTGTGGCAAAAGAAAAAGGGCTGCCCCACTTCTCGGCCCAGGCAGTGGGGCAGGCAGTGGGACATAACCCCATCTCTCTGATCGTTCCCTGCCACCGGGTGGTGGGCGCCAACGGCAGCCTTACCGGCTACGCCGGAGGGCTGGAGCGCAAAGACTGGCTGCTAAGACTGGAGGGTGTACGAACCTAAAACGGAAGCTGTGGACGCAAGTATCGTCTGCTGGCACTGAAAAACACAAAAGCCGGTGTAACACAGGTCACTCATTCCTCTGTTACACTGGCTTTCCTAACATTCCTTCTCTCCAGACCGTCTGGTTTCCCTTTTGCTTCCTCCCTGTTCAGGTTTCTCACATACCGCCTGTCTCTACACCATTGTCAGCTCTTCTTCTGACAGGGTACGGATGCCGTTCTTTCCCAGCAGTTTTACTGCCTTGGCCATATCCGCCACCCGGATAATCATGCAGGCAAGACCTGCCTTTTTCTGGAAAAATGCGTAGGTGTAATCCAGACTGATATTCTCCTTTGCCAGAATAGATATGATCTTCGCCACACTGCCCGGCTGATCTTCTGCAGCCACAGCGATCACATCGGTGATGGTATACACATGGCCATGATCCTTTAGCACATTCCCCGCCTTAAACACATCATCCACGATTAAGCGGAGGATGCCGAAATCCGCGTTGTCCGCCATGGATAAGGCTCGCAGATTGATTCCCTCTGCAGCCAGTTCATCGGTGATGGCCGCCAGGCCTCCGCTTTTATTTTCAATAAATACTGAAATCTGCTTCACTGACATAAAAATCCCCCTATCTATTCATACAGTTTCCGCTTATCTATCACACGCACTGCCTTGCCCTCGCTTCTGGTAATGGACTTGGGCGCCACCAGATGCACCTTCGCCTGAATCCCCAGCATTGCTTTCAGGGCAGCCACCAGTTCTTTCTCTCGGTTGGACACTTCTGCCATATTATCCGAGAACATCTCCTGGGACATTTCTACATTGATATCAAAGGTATCTGTATTATTTTTCCGATCCACAACGATCTGATAATTCGGCGTCATGCCGGCATTCAAAAGTACCGTTTCAATCTGAGACGGGAATACATTCACGCCCCGAATGATCAGCATATCATCGCTTCTGCCCATGGGTTTATGCATACGAATATGAGTTCTGCCGCAGGAACAGGGCTTTCTGCTGAGGACGCACAGATCCTTGGTACGATAGCGCAAAAGCGGAAAGGCCTCTTTGGTGATACTGGTAAATACCAGTTCTCCTTTCTCTCCCTCCGGAAGCACTTCTCCAGTTTTGGGATCAATGATCTCCGCAATGAAATGATCCTCATTGATGTGCATTCCATTCTGCTCTTCACACTCAAAAGCCACTCCGGGACCGCTGATCTCTGTAAGCCCATAAATATCGTAAGCCTTAATACCCAGCTTTTCTTCGATATCCCGGCGCATCTCCTCCGTCCAGGCCTCTGCCCCGAAGATGCCCGCTTTCAGCCTGATCTGATTTTGCATTCCCTTTTCTGCAATCGTCTCTCCCAGATAGGCTGCGTAGGAAGGCGTACAGCAAAGAATCGTTGACCCCAGATCTGCCATAAATTGGATCTGCCGCTCCGTGTTCCCGGAGGACATGGGAATGGTAAGGCATCCCACCTTGTGAGAGCCTCCGTTTAAACCCGGACCTCCGGTAAAAAGTCCGTAACCATAGCTGACATGAACCACATCCTCCCTGGAGCCTCCTGCTGCAACAATGGCTCTGGCACAGCAGTCCTCCCACAGATCCAGGTCGTGCTGTGTATAAAAAGCCACCACTCTGCGACCCGTAGTGCCGCTGGTGGACTGAATCCGCACACAGTCTTCCAGCGGTTTTGCCAGCAAACCATAAGGATACGCCTCCCTCAGATCGTCCTTGGTGACAAAAGGCAGTTTGTGCAAATCCTCGATCCCATGGATGTCCTCCGGCCTTACCCCTGCCGCCTCCATCTTTTTTCGATAATAGGGAACATTGTCCCACACATGGCGAACCTGTTTCACCAGACACTGGCTCTGATGCTCCTTGATCTTCTCCACCGGCATGGTCTCAATCTCCGGCTGATAATAGTGCTTTTCCATAATTTCCCTCCTCATAAAACAAACCTCCTGCTCATTCCCCGGTTTGAAACCTGCCTGCTCCCGGATTTTCAGGAAAAATATTTGCAGTTTTGTTCCTCTACTGCTCCTGCCGTCCCAGAGCAAACGCCTTCTTATTCATCTCCAGGAATTTGGGCGGCACACATTCCTCTAATGCTTTCATCCACGCCTCCACAGGCGCATCAAAATATTTGGACAGCCGTCCCATAAGCACCAGATTCACCGCCTTGGGAGAACCGGCCTCCATGGCTAGGGACAGGGCGTCAATGGCGTCTACATCCGCTCCCGCCTCCTGCATCTTTTCCACCAGCTTCTCCGGATACTGGGCAGCTCCAATGATAACGGGCATCGGATCAATCTCCTGAGTGGACAGGATAATCTTCCCGTCCTTCTTCAGGTAAGAGATCCATCTGGCTGCCTCCAGCTTTTCAAAGGAAATAATAAAGTCTGCCTCCCCTTTATCAATCACCGGCGAATAAACCTTATCTCCATACCGCACATAGGTCACAACGCTTCCGCCTCTCTGACTCATGCCATGAACCTCGGATACCTTTACGTCATATCCCTGGGACAAAAGCAGTCTTCCCAGCATTTTGCTCGCCAGCAAAGAGCCCTGTCCTCCAACGCCTACGATCATAATATTCTTTGTCATCATCCTATCCCCCTTACGCTTCCAGTGCGTCAAATGCACAGAGCTGCTGACAGACTCCGCAGCCTACACAGAGGGTGGGATCAATGGCAGCCTTTTTATTTTTCATACTGATGGCCGGACAGCCCAGCTTCATGCATTTCTTGCAGCCCCGGCATTTTTCCGGATCCGCCTTCAGAGCCGGTTTCGCTTTCACATACTTTAATAAAGCGCAGGGACGGCGGCTGATAATCACAGAAGGCTCCGGCGCTTCCAGTTCCTCCTTCAGTACCTGATCCATCTGGGCCAGATCATAGGGATCTACCACCCGCACACGATGGAATCCCATAGCCTTGCACAGCGCCTCAAGATCAATCTTTCCCGCCGGATCTCCCTTGATATTGTATCCGGTGGTGGGATTCTGCTGATGTCCCGTCATTCCGGTAATCGAATTGTCTGCAATAATAATCGTGGAATTGCTCTGGTTGTAAGCCACATTGGCCAATCCCGTCATGCCGGAATGCATAAAGGTGGAATCGCCGATCACTGCCACCGTGCGTTTCTCACTCTCCTCTCCCAAAGCCTTGTTAAATCCATGGATGGAGCTGATGGAGGCTCCCATGCAGGCGTTCATCTCCATGGCATTCAGGGGCGCTGCCGCTCCCAGAGTGTAACAGCCGATATCTCCCAGCACCACACATTTATTTTTTGCCAGTGTATAAAACAAACCTCTGTGAGGACATCCTGCGCACATCACAGGAGGCCGCACCGGCATAGCTTCTTCCAGCTCAAGTCCTTCCGGCGCCCTCCTTCCCAGACGCTTGGCCAGAAAATTCTGAGAGAACTCTCCCTCCAGAGGCAGCAGATCCTTTCCAGATACTTCCAGACCCAGATTGCAGCAAAACTCCTCAATAAAGGGATCCAGCTCTTCCACCACCAGCACCTTCTCCATCCTCTCTGCAAAGGAACGAATCAACTTTTCCGGAAGCGGCCATACCATTCCCAACTTCAGAATGCTCACTTCCTCCCCGTAAACCTCTTTCACATACTGATAAGAGGTGGAGGACGTAATGATGCCAAGCTTGGTTCCATTCAGTTCCACCCTATTTAAAGGTGAAGTCTCCGCATACTCTGCCAGATCTCTCATCCGCTGCTCCACAATGGGATGTTTTTTCCTTGCATTGGCCGGCATCATCACATTTTTTCCTATGTTTTTTTCATAGGGCCGCACCGGAGGCAAGCTCCGCTCTCCTGTCTCCACAATACTCTGAGAATGGGAGATCCTGGTGCACATTTTAATAAATACCGGAGTATCAAATTGTTCAGACAGTTCAAACGCCAGCTTGGTGTACTCCAGAGCCTCCGACGAATCCGCGGGCTCCAGCATAGGCACCTTGGAAGCCTTGGCATAATGACGGGAATCCTGCTCATTCTGAGAAGAATGCATCCCTGCATCATCTGCTACTCCGATCACCATTCCTCCGTTCACTCCTATGTAAGAAATGGTAAACAGCGGATCTGCCGCCACGTTCAGCCCCACATGCTTCATTCCGCAAAAACTTCTCTTTCCCGCAAGCGCTGCGCCAAAAGCCACTTCCATAGCCACTTTTTCATTGGGCGCCCACTCGCAGTACACCTCTTCATATTTTGCGATCTCCTCTGTAATCTCCGTGCTGGGTGTGCCCGGATAACTGGAAACCACACTGCAGCCTGCCTCGTAAAGTCCTCTGGCCACGGCCGCATTTCCCAACATCAGCTGTTTCATACTCCGTTCTCCTTTCTCTCTTTATCAAAAATCTCTCTCAGGCCATCCTCCCCGCTGGTAAGCATCCGCTTTACCCGGCTGATGGTGGCGCTGCTGGCGTGAATTTCACTGCCAATCTCCGTATACACCTTTCCTTCATACAGCATCTTGGCTACCATATAGCGCTGCTCCATGGCCGCCAGCTCCGCCGGACTGCACAGATCCAGGAAAAATCTCCTGCACTGCTCCACATTTTCCAGTTTCAGAATACTTTCGTACATTTCTGCACAATAATTCTGCTCCATTGCTTTTGACATAAGACACCCCTTCCTCCTACCGGTTCTGTATCCGGTAAAACAATTCTGCAAATCCTTATCATTCCCATTCCTCTGTCATACCACTATTTTGTCAACACTGTTTTTCTTATGAATGGCAGCAAACTAATATTATTTTAGCACACTTTTGTACTTTAAGCAATTAAACAATTAAATTTTTTCTGCTTTTTACACGGTATTCCTGACTGATCTTCTGAGATATTCTTTGCAGCCTGCTGTACTCTCAAATTTTGTAACAGAATCGAGCCCAGACTTTGCAGCCATACTCTGGAACATATCTGCGCCAAATTTGGGAGCGTACCTGCCTGTGTTTATCTTGACATCCCCCCGTAAATGGGCTATAATTCACTTTAACACTAGAAAGAGAAAAAGCATTAAATTTTTTGCTTTACACTAACACAACGAATCATACGTTCCTTTCTATTCGTTGTACTAGACACACCTATCTTTCTTAATAATTTTTTAATAATAAGTAAGGGGAAACGTCATGCCGATTACTGACATATTGGAGCGAAACTGCCTGCTCTACGGGAATGAAACTTGTTTAGTGGAGATCAATCCGGAAATGAAAGAAAATCGCCGGATCACCTGGAAGGAGTACGAACTCATTGAATCCAGTTCTCCCTCCTACTATCGCAGGGAGATCACCTGGAATGTATTTAACGAAAAAGCCAACCGCTTTGCCAATATGCTTCTGGCCAGAGGGGTAAAAAAAGGAGATAAAGTGGGCATCCTGCTGATGAACTGTCTGGAATGGCTGCCCATTTATTTTGGCGTCTTAAAAACCGGAGCATTGGCTGTTCCCTTTAACTTCCGCTACACTGCCGAAGAGATCCAGTACTGCGCCGATCTGGCCCAGGTGGATGTTCTGGTATTCGGCCCGGAATTTATCGGCCGTATTGAGGATATTGCAGATTCCATCATTAAAAACCGGCTGCTATTCTATGTGGGCGCCAACTGTCCCTCCTTTGCAGAGGATTACAATAGCTTGACCATTGATTATCCCAGCACCTCCCCCTGCATTCCCATTGATGATGAGGACGATGCTGTAATTTATTTCTCCTCCGGCACCACAGGCTTCCCAAAGGCCATCCTTCACAACCATACCAGTCTGATGCACGCTGCCAAGGTAGAACAAAACCACCACAGCCAGACCCATCAGGACGTGTTCCTCTGCATTCCTCCCTTGTATCACACCGGAGCCAAGATGCACTGGTTCGGTTCCTTCCTGGTGGGAGGAAAAGCGGTTCTGTTAAAGGGAACAAAGCCGGAATTCATTTTCGATGCCGTTTCCAAGGAAAAATGTACTATTGTATGGCTGCTGGTTCCCTGGGCCCAGGACATTCTGGACAATATTGACAGCGGTAAACTGAATCCTGCTGACTATGAACTGTCTCAGTGGCGTCTGATGCACATTGGCGCCCAGCCCGTGCCCCCAAGCCTCATTGAACGCTGGAAGGCGGTGTTTCCTAACCACCAGTACGATACCAACTATGGGCTCAGTGAATCCATTGGTCCAGGCTGCGTACATCTGGGCGTAGAAAATATTCACAAAGTGGGCGCTATTGGCATTCCCGGATACGGCTGGCAAACTCAGATCGTAAACGAGACTGGTATCCCGGTAAAACAGGGGCAGGTAGGCGAGCTTTGCGTCAAGGGCCCTGGCGTTATGACCTGCTACTACCGGGATCAAAAGGCAACGGATGAAGTTTTAAAAGACGGCTGGCTCTATACTGGCGATATGGCAGAGCAGGACGCAGACGGCTTTATCTACCTGGTAGACCGCAAGAAGGATGTGATCATCTCCGGCGGCGAGAATATTTACCCGGTTCAGATCGAAGATTTTCTCCGCTCCCATTCTGCTATCAAGGACGCTGCGGTCATCGGCCTTCCCGACAAGCGTCTGGGTGAGATCACCTTGGCCATCATTGAATTTAAAGAGGGATGTTTCTGCACAGAGGAGGATATTCAGGATTTCTGTCGGCAGCTTCCCCGCTACAAGCGTCCCAGAAAAATCATCTTTGCCAACATTCCCAGAAATCCCACCGGCAAGATTGAAAAGCCCAAGCTGCGCAAAATGTACTGCGGCGAAAGCCTGGTGGCCTCCCAGATCGAAGCAGATAAACTGGGCCTAAAAATGGAGTAGATCTCAACCCCTGTGCCTATTGGCCCACAGCCAGCAGATTAAAACAGCTTTTCTATGATTTTAATATTTAATAACATTTAACCGTTCCGTTTACAGTAATACAGTTTGACAACAGCACCGTCGCCCTATTCAGAAAAAGGTAACTTTTTCTGAATAGGGCGACGATAATTTTTGATCAAAATTTTCCACTTTTACTCCATCATTTTTTTTAAGAAAAATCCCCATGCAAACTTCTCTGCTGAATATGGTCGCTTCAACAACCCTCTTCCTTTCCGTACATACGGATCACATAAACGAACAGACGGTTCTTCTTATTTCAATGTGCTCACTGATTCTTCCAACCAATCCTCCACGATTTTCCGATTAATCTTAACTGCTTGGGCAATCTGCTCTATGGAAAATCCCATTTCCGCCAAAGAAAATACCGTCTCCTGCGCCTTTCTCCTCTCCCCTATTTCTATCCCATACTCTGTGCCTTCTTCATAGATCCGCTCCATTTCCTGACACATAAAATCAACTCCCTTCTCTGTCTCCTTCAACTGGCGCACCCGGCTCGCCAAAATTTCACTGTACATTTCATCTGCATTTTTGCAATGCAGGTCATGGAGCAGGTCTCCCAGTTCCGTGTCCTCCTGTACTGCAGAATTTACATATATGATATGAGCTTCATCCTCGAAAATCTGTCCTGTCTCTTCAATAGTTCTATTTACATGATAAATCGTAAATCCATGCCCCAAAACATCTTCCCTAGTGATAAATATCACATAGCTTTCTGGAAGTTCTTTAAATTCCTGCCCTGGATTTAAGATATCCATATCCAGTAATGCGCTGTGATACCTTGCTCTTTTTGGTGCTGCGCCTTCCTTATCCTGCTGTATCTCAATATTAAACTGCTTGCCCTCCAAATCTCTTGCCACACAATCTAAAATGGCTGAACGTCCCTGTAAATTTTTATAATCCTTCTGTATTATTTGATCCGTGATCTTCAGATCCTTCTTTTGCAATATTACCTGCAGGACATATTCTGTGCATATCTTTTCTTTTAAAACATTGCGCATAAATATATCACTCATAATTGTAAGATTTTTTAAAATCCCCTTATATTTTGCATATCTAATTTCCAGATTGTTTCCTAAAACTATTTTCCCTTTTGTCACCCTTATCTCCTCCTGCACTCTCGCCAGAGAAGCCTCTCTCACAAACCTTTGCTTTCAGCCCATCTTACCATCATTCCTCTCTCGATACAAGACACAAGTTCCCTTCTTAAATAAAGGCTATAGGAATAACGTACATGAGACTGCCAGATTTGTATAAGCGTCTCCTCCTTAACCCACATTCACCTTTTTCTCAAAATCTATACCCTTCCATTTTATTTTATATTGTATAAAATAATTCTCTTTTTGTCAATTATATTTCTGGATAATCTTGTATATGTAGCAGTTCAGCACGAACAAATGGCATTGGCTGTTTCACAATTCTTTTCCCTGCTATTTTACTCTCATTGTAGTTATTCCATTTCTTCTATTTTGAAGCTATAATGAGTTTTATATCCATTCATGCAAAATCATCTTGCACTTTATATGGTATTTTGTATACTGATAGAATCCCTGAGAAAAATTTAAAATGAATGCAACAATTCCCTTGTTTTTTGACACTCTATTAATGAAACAAAAATTTTTGTTGAAGCAGCGCGCTTTAGAAATGCAGGAGGATATTATATGGAATACAGCACAGATCTGGTAAACCAGGCAAGGCTTGGAGATGCCCACGCTTTTGCCCGGCTGTACGAAATGATTTATCAGGATTTGTACCGGTTTGCCCTTTATACATTAAAAAATACGCCGGATGCGGAGGATGCGGTCAGCGACACGGTGACAGACGCTTTTCGGCAGATCCGCTCTTTGAAAAAACCGGAGGCTTTTAAATCCTGGATGTTTAAGATTCTCACGAACAAATGCAAACAGAGACTAAAATCCTATCTGGACAAGACGGCAGAGCTTCCTGAGGATTTGGAGGCAGTCTCCCCGGATCTGAACCGGAAGCTGGATGTCCAGGAAGCCTTCTGGGCTCTGGATGATGAAGCCAGAATGATTTTATCCCTCAATCTCTTTGCCGGGTATACCAGCAGTGAAATCGGACAGCTTTTGAACTTAAATGAAAATACCGTCCGGTCTAAACAGAGCAGAGCCCTGAAAAAAATGCAGGAAAAATTGGCTGACTAATAGAAAGGATGAATAATATGAATGAAAAAGATCTCCTGGAACAGTTAAAAGAAACTGCACACCAGATTACCCCTCCGGATTCCCTAAGCCCGGAAGCCATAGAAACCATGCTGAAAACACAGACGAAAGATCCGGCTTCCCAACAGACTGCTCAGTCTCCGGACAAACAGCCTGCCCGTAAAAAAAGGATCTCTGTCTACCGCTTAGGAGGACTGGCCGCCGCTTTTGCCGTCGTTATCGCAGTATCTTGGCAGGCCGGACACTTGAGTGCCACCCGGGAGCTGACTTCCCAGACACAGTTTGCCAATGAACCCTCGGGAAATCAGGACACCCCTGAGGATCTCCTGCTTCTGGATCAGGAACTGATCTCTGAAGTTGGTGAAGTCTCTGACAGCCCTGCGCAGTCTGCCGCCGAAAGAACAGACACAGATGCTTCCGCTCCGGATCATACAGGGGAGGAAAATATCAAAGAACACGCAGCCGCTTCTGATGACACCCAGGAGGAATACAGCCTGAAAAACAATCAGACAGATGACAATACAAGCGTTGTACCTGATTCCAGGGCAAATAAGGAAACCCGAACTGCAGATCCTGCGAAAGCAGAAGCAGAGACCGAAAATCCCATCCCCATGACTGCCTCTTTAAAACCGGTAGAAAGCTACGAAACAGTGTATGAAGCCTTAAAAGAAACCTTCGGCCAGCAGTCTTTGCTGCGGGAAGAAACACTGTATGATACCGGATTTGGCGTCAATACCCTGGAAATCGCAGCTGACACGGAGGCTACCCCCCAACTTGCAGCCGGTTCCTCCAACGCCCCGGACTACTCCACCACCAATCTCCAGGAAGCAGGGGTGGATGAAGGGGATATTGTAAAAACAGACGGCGAATATATTTATATTTTAAGGCGCAGCGGATCTCTGGAAATCCTGTCTGCAAAAGACGGTTCCATGGAGATTGTGTCCCACCTTACTTTCTCCCCGGAAGAAACCGTACAGGAAATGTATCTGGACAATGACCGTCTGTCCGTGATTACCTCCGGCTATTATACAGAGATGGAAAATTCCAATGAAGACGTGATCTCTGCCAAATCCGGAAGCAAAACCCACCTATACACCTATGATATTTCCGTTAAAAACGAGCCCAAGCTTTTGGGCAGTGTAACCCAGGATGGCGGTTACCAGCAATCCCGCAAAAACGGAAATTATATTTACCTGTTTACCCATTTTTCGCCTGCTGTCATGGAAACCTACGAGGAAAGCCATCTGACTCCTGTCACCAGTAAGGGTGAGCTGGATGCCTCCTCCATCTATCTGCCGGAGCATTTAAACCACTCCAGCTATCTGGTAGCTGCCTCCGTGAACATTCAGGAACCAGACCAGATTGTAGATCACAAGGCTGTAGTCTCCGTTGGCTCCGCCTTCTATGCCAGCCAGGAAAATATTTACATTGCCAATGAAAATTGGGACAGCGCCACCACACAGACTGAAATTTTAAAACTCCACTATGAGGACGGCATCATCACTGGCATTGCTGCAGGTTCTGTGGAAGGCTACGTGAATGACTCCTTCTCCCTGAATGAGTACAATGGCTATCTCAGGATGGTCACCACCAGCTACGATGAGGATTACAATGAAAGCAATGGGCTCTACATTCTGGATCCCAACCTGAAACTTGTCGGCGCGATCAAGGATCTGGCTCCCGGTGAGACCGTGCGCTCCGCAAGGTTTATGGGAGATACAGGATACTTTGTCACGTTCCGTCAGACAGATCCTCTCTTCTCCGTAGATCTGTCGGATCCTGCTGCTCCAAAGGTTCTTGGGAATCTGAAAGTCAGTGGTTTTTCCTCCTACCTGCACTTCTACAGCGAGGATCTTCTTCTCGGCCTTGGCTATGAAGCAGATGAAAATACTGGTACCACCACTGGACTGAAGCTTTCCATGTTTGACATCTCCGATCCGGCCAACGTGACCGAGGTGGATAAACTGGTAATCAATGGAATTACCTGGTGTGACTCCTTAAATGACTACAAGTCCATTCTCATTGATCCAGAGAAGAATATTTTCGGTTTTTCCTGTGATAACCGCTATTTGGTATTTTCCTATGATGAGGAAAAAGGATTCCAGAGAGAATTTATTTACGATTTCTACAATGACCTGATGGAGAATACTTCCAGCGAAGATTCCTCAGACACATCTGGAGAAGCGACGCCTGACAGCCAGGATCCCAGTCTGCCAGATACTGACACTACAGATACCGCCAATGCAGACAACAACGGCCAGGATGCCCCCAACGATGAGCTGATGACGCTGGAATATATTGAGCCTGGCACATGGTACGATCCCTATGCAGATACCACTACCAGAGGACTGTATATTCATAATACACTCTATCTGGTTCGACCGGGCCTTGGCATTGTTACCTCTTTTGATATGACTGACGAATATCGGCAGATCGAACAGCTGCAGCTGCAATAGCACACCGCGGTATAGCCATAAGCTGCCAGAAATTTCCCCCAATTTTCACGCAAAAAAAACACCGCAAAATAGAGCAGAAAGATTTCTATGGGGATGCTGCAAAATACGAATCCCGGTGGATTTTCGGTGTGTTTTTCTCCGAAAAGATGTTATTTTTCGGAGAAAAATCACCCGAAAGGGTACCGCCGGAGGTATTTTGCAGCATCCCCCCAAACTCTTCATTTCTATTTTGCGGCATCTTTTCGCCGTTAACTCCCGTCAGGGCCACACACTTCAGCTATAAAGCGCCAATCCTGAAAACAGCTACTGTTTACTGTGCCAAGCTATCCACTGCTGCCTGAGCGTGGTCTACCAAAAGCTGCTGAATGCCCTCGTTCGCACCAAGCCCCTGGAGTACCACTTCTACCTCATAACCCGCTTCCTCAAAGCTTGCTTTCCAGTCCACTGCCATATCATTGTTGGCATGGTCTCCGGCCACGATCATCAGCGGAAGAAGAACTACCTTCTTATATTCCCCTTCTCCTACCTTTGCAATCACATCCTCCAGGCTGGGAGTTGCCTCTACGGTACCGATATAATAATCTGTAAACCCATTGGCTGTAAGATTTTCCTGCATTTTCCCGTAGATCTGGTTAGAATCCGCTTCTGTTCCATGTCCCATAAAGACAATGGCGGTCTCTCCGTCCACATATTCCGCTGTAGCGTCTGTAATCGCTTTCTCCACTGCTGCAAAATCTTCATCCGAAATCAGCAACGGTTCTCCTACTGCTACCTGCTCAAATACATCTGCATACTCTGCCAGAGTCTGGGTCATCTCCTCATACTCCAATCCATTCATCAGATGGGTGGGCTGAACCACCAGCGTCTTAACGCCATTCTCCACTGCCCGATCCAGAGCCTGCGTCATATTGTCGATGGCCACCCCATCCCGCTCCATCACATGATCAATAATGATCTGGGAGGTAAAGGCTCTTCTCACAGAGTAATCCGGGAAAGCTTCTGCCAAAGCTCCTTCAATCGCTCCGATAGTCTCTCTTCTGCTGTCATTAAAACTGGTTCCAAAGCTTACCACCAAAAGCTCTTTTTCCCCAATCTCGTCTTGATTCCTGGGGTCATCTAAGGACGCGTCTCCTGTATAGGCTTCAGTCTCATCCTCCGCTTCCTCTGTCACAGCCTCTGTCTCAACTTCTGCTGCTTCCGTCACTGCTTCTGTCCCGTTCTCTTCCGCAGCCTCCGTCACTACTTCCTCTGCATTGGCCATGCTTCCCATAGCCAGAGTCAGGGTCAGTGCAGTACCGATTGCCAATGTTCTCAATGTCTTTCTTTTCATGTCATTTCCTCCTTGTTTTGATTTTTCTCCTTTTAGGATCAAAGCTCTGCAGTAAGCTGACAAAATATCAAACTTGCAGCGCAGCAAGCTGCTGAGATCTTTGACCCTTGAGCATTCGCCAAATATCCATACAAGTGCGGTCGCTTGGCTCATTGCCCGGGAAATTAATTTCTGATGCATTGCAGGCGCTCCAACTGTAGCTCTCACGCAGAAAACCACCAGACCAACCGTAAAATCAAGTTCATCGCATATCCTCTCGCTGCAAAAACCGTAAAATTCATAGTTTTTACCGGACAACACGCTTTTATCATGCATTTCCTGTCCGCCGCAGTGCGATCCTGCGGAGCATTTTTTATTTCATAGGAAGTAATCTCTATGAAATAAAAAATCCTTTTATCGCATCAGCGGATAAAAGGATACACTAACAGACTTTCATCTGTTAAAATGGCACAACCAATTACTCGTGATCTGGAACTTTCCGTTCCTGTACCAACAGCAGGCAGGTTTCCTGGCTTATAAATCAACATACATAATTTCCTTCCCAGTTTCCCAGTGGCCTGCGCAACGCGCATTCATTATGTACTCCTTAAATACAGTGACGAGATCGTACAGGATTCACACCTGTTTCCCTTTTACCCTGATATACAAACTCCATATATCCGGCACCTGTTGTTTTCGCTATTCAATTTGAGACTGCTAATCTTTCAGTCAAGAATAAGATAACACTCAGCTGTTATACTGTCAAGCAATATCTGTTTCTTATTTACCTTCCTATTTACGGTGTCTTTCCGGCAATCTTTTCCAAGGTATCCCGATCAATCTCCGCTTTCAGTCTTTTCATATATTCAGAAAACTGCACCTGCTCTGCTCCATAGGTAAGATTCAGTCCATACTCCAGAGGCAGCCAGGTAGACAGATCTGCTTCGTTATGCTGTATCAGAGCTTCCATCTTATCCAGTGCTTTATAAATCCTGGCCTCCCTGGTTTTTAATTCCTTCATCTCCACAAACAGCGCCATCAGCTCTTCCCTATAAAACTCTGGAAGACCCTCCAGCCAGTTAAAAACCACCTGGCTCTCTTCCTTTTCCTGCGCGGATGTTTTCCAGAAGGCCGGAATATCACCTGTGAACGCCTCTCCCATATCGTGGAACAAGCACATTCGAATCACTTTATCCATATCTGTCTCTGGAAATTCATCCTTCACGAAAAAAGCCATCACAGCCAGCCTCCAACTGTGCTCTGCCACGCTTTCATGGCGACCGGCTGAAGTCCAGGAATGTCTGGTATTATTTTTCAAATTTTCCGCCACATGCATCAAATTCAGAAATTCTCTCGCTTCCACGGCACTGCCTCCTCAGGAATATTGGTAATGAGTAGGTGCTCCGCTACCCTTTCATTGCGGCTTCTCATATTATAAAGATAGTGATTGTCAAAAGAGAGCATCCGGAAATCTTCATGGCAATACAGGCTGTAAATATAGCTGGTATTTTTAATCACCAGCAAAAACTGCGCCTTGGTATGCTTTAAAAGTTCTGCCAGCCGTCTCTGATCCTCTCTATCAAATGCTTTTCCTTCGTATTCCGAAAAATCCGTATCGTACGGAGGATCCAAAAACAAAAAGTCCCGCTCTGTCAGCTCCAGCCCCTGCAGAAATTCCTCGAAATCCTGACAGCAAAGGGTTGTCCGCCCCAAAAGCCTTGCCACATCTTTATCAAATAGATTATCTACTTTACTCCCAAAATCCTTTCCGTTATAAGAAATCCCTCCGTAAGGAATGTTAAATTCTCCCTTCGCATTATATCGAAACATGGATCCATAACAGTACTCCCGGATAAAGTAAAAATTAGCGATTTCATAAGCCTTGGTAGTCAGAAGCTTACCGGAAGCTGTATCATTAAAAATCCCCCGGAAATACATATAAAAACCGCTGGTAAACCCAGTAATCAGATTATTTTTTAAATCCTTGCTGTCAAAAGGTTTTTTCTTATAGTTCCGAATGGTGCGAAAAATTTTATCCTCCGTCATCCGAAGCATCTGTTCCAGAAATTCTTCCGGATCCAGTACCAGTTCTGTCATCACTCCCGGATCTTTGACGATCTGGGTCACCAGACCCTGATGGAGTTTCAGCTCCCGAATCCCATATCCCTCCCGGTCTCCATATTCATACAGCCGGTACAGCGTAAGAATATCAGGGTAACGCAAATTGCACAGTTCCTTCAATCTGGCAAAGCTGCTCTGATATAAGTCCAGTATCCGATGAAACTCCGGATCCTGTTTCTGAACCAGCTCATAAAAATCCATCAAATATCTGGAAATATCATTAATCACCGCTTTTTCCGGATTAAGATGGAAATACACGGCGCCTCCGCCCACAAAAGGCTCAATATACCGGTCAAACTCCGGTATCAATGATGTAAAACGGCTAATTTCATTAGCCTTTCCCCCCGGCCACTTGATCAATGGTTTTAACACTTGTACCTTCCTCTTCTCTAAATTCTTATAAACAAACCTCTGCTTCTGTTCAAAAAGAAGTCTGACCGCAGACTTCTCCGCCTGGTTTGAGTCGCTTTGGCGACACCTTGGCGGCCCGATGCAGATGCCATTTTCGACACCTGGATACTAAAATTTCCGGATACCGTCGCTGCCGTCATCCACTGTGTTCACAATGGATTTCACGATCACATCATACCCGTAGTCATCATCCACCTTAATGTGTACCCGATCATTTACCTTATGGCCCAGCAGCGCTTTTCCCAAAGGTGATTCAATGCTGATCAGCCCTTTCAGAGAATTTCCCCTGACAGAAGTCACTACCTTGTAGGTTTCCGTCATATCATCCTCCTCAAAGTATACCTCTACCGTATTGTTCAGGCCTACCTCATCCTCCCTGGAATCCTCGGAAATCACTCTGGCTGTTTTCAGCATCCGCTCCAGATAACGGATACGGCTTTCATTCTGATTCTTATCTTTCTTCGCTGCATAATATTCAAAATTCTCGCTGAGATCCCCTTGGGCTCTGGCTTCTTTCACCGCTTCAATAGCTTCTTTTCGCACCACCAGTTTCCGGTATTCGATCTCCTGCTGTATTTTTTCCACATCTTTTTTTGTTAATTCTGTTCCCAATTTTACTGCTCCTTTTTCTATCACCAGTTCGTCTTTCTTACCTTTCTATTCATCATACCACAACCAATCAGCAGGAACAAGGTAGCTTTTTAAAGCATACGTTTCTTTCCAAGTTCTCTTATTCATTTGTAATGCTCATTAATTTTATCTTAAATTGCAACAAAAAGATTGTATTTTCTCACGTTTCTGGTATACTGATATTGGGGATGAGAGCTAAGATAATCAATGATTTCCAGTTTAGCGTATGAATTGGCTGTTTCCGAAGAAAATCTTCGTTGCGATACCCAATGTAAAAAAATATTAAGCATAAAATCTATTCTTGCGTGGATTTTAAAATACAGTGTATCAGAGTTTTCTGATCTTCCTGTTTCTGAGATCCTTGCTTGTATAGAAGACATGCCCGCGCTTTCATCTATAGGGGTTCTGCCCGGTTCCTCTAATGAAAAAGTACCGGTCTCTGTTCCTGACACTATAACAGGCCTGTCTAATGAAAGCAAAATTCTTCATGAAGGGTTCATTACCTATGACATCCGTTTTTCCGTTTCCTGCCCCTCGCCGAACGGCAGGGTACGCTTACTGATCAATCTGGAAGCACAAAATCTGTTTCATCCCGGATATGATCTTGTCACCAGAGGTTTTTTCTATGGAACACGAATGATATCTGCCCAGCTTGGAACAGAATTCACTATTCCTCACTATGATGATATCAAAAAGGTGTATTCCATCTGGATCTGCCTGAACGCTCCGACTCATATCGGAAATGCCATATCCCAATATCAGGTTTCAAAAAAGGATATCGTTCCCGGCATTCCAGATACCCCCTGTGCTTACGATAAGCTGACTGTGGTTCTTATTACATTAGCAGAAAATCAACCCACTGATCACAAACTGCTGCAACTGCTAAAAATATTATTTTCAAATCAAATCCCTTATCTCCAAAAGCTGCGTCTTTTAGAACAGGACTATTCCATTTTCCTGTCCCTTGGTGAAAGAAAGGAGTTGGAACATATGTGCAATTATTCAGCCTATGTATGGGAGACCGGTCTCCAGAAAGGTATAAAAGAGGGTATTGAAAAAGGACTTCAGGAAGGCGTTAAAAAGGGAATCGATCTCGGAAAACAAACGCTCCTCAAAAATCTTCTCATGGCTGATCTTCTCCCTGAGGAACTACTGGCCAAAGCTGCCGATTATTCTCTGGAAGAAGTGCTGGCTCTGAAAAAGGAGTTGAACCTATAAAAAGGTGCTGTAAAATGCATCCTGTGATATTTCCAGTGGTTTTCTTTGGAAACTCTATGTTTTCGAAAAAAAGCCACTGAAAAATCACCAGGCTTTGTATTTTGCAGCGTCCTGTTTTATGAAACTAAAAAGTTAAAATACATATAGTTGATATAAGCTTTCAGCAGCCATTTCCATGCAGCTCAAAAACTTCTTCTCGGATAGGTATCGATGGCGCTGCTCCCGGTCTGGACACGGTAATGGAAGATGCCCTGGCAGCAATTTTTAATGCCTCCGGCACACTCCTGCCTTCTATTATCGAAGCAAGATAATACCCCGTATAAGTATCTCCTGCAGCAGTCGTATCGACTACCTCTGTCTGAAAAATTTCCTGTCGATATTTTTCATGTCCATTAAAGTATATCGCCCCATCCTCTCCCAGTGTGAGAACAAATTCTGCTTCTGGATACATTCTGGAAAGCTCCTCCAAAATCTTATCCGAATCACACTCTCCGGTAAATTGTTTTCCTTCGATTTCATTGAGCATAAATAAGCTGACTTTTCTCAGATCACACGCTTTGATCTTTTCATTAAAAGGAGAGGGATTTAAAACGATTTTCATTCCTTTTTCAAACGCCTGGTCAATCAGATAATCCAGCAGATTTACCTCGTTCTGCAAGATCAAATAATCTCCCTCTGAAAATTCTTTCAATACAGAATCAATTCGCCCCCGCGTCTGTCTCTGATTGGTTCCGCCATACAAGATAATGCAATTCTGTCCGTTCTTATCTACCTGAATGATCGTGTGGCCTCCTTTTTCAGGCAGACTCTGGATATAGGTCGTATCAATTTTATTTTCTTTGCAGATTGCTAAAAGCATTTCTCCATCTATTCCAACGATTCCTGCATGAAAAACCTCTGCACCTGCTTTTGCCAGCGCAATGGATTGATTTAATCCTTTTCCCCCTGGAAATGCTTCCATTTGAAAAGATAACTGCGTTTCTCCTCCCATCACGATATGATCCATAGAATAAACATAATCTACATTTAATGATCCATAATTCAATACCTTCATCTGTTTTCTCCTCT
>CAJLNC010000016.1 GCA_905207905.1 uncultured Lachnospiraceae bacterium
GAAAAACGTTGAACGGGGACAGGCACATATCCAGTCATCTTTTAACAATACAATTGTTACTTTGACAGATGCACAGGGAAATGCTTTATCATGGGCAAGTGCCGGCGGTCTTGGATTTAGAGGTTCAAGGAAATCTACTCCTTATGCAGCTCAGATGGCTGCAGAAACTGCTACCAAAGCAGCTTTAATTCATGGTTTAAAGACGGTTGATGTGTTCGTAAAAGGACCGGGCTCAGGCAGAGAGGCTGCCATCCGTGCGCTTTCCGCTAACGGACTGGAAGTTGTCAGCATCAGAGACGTAACACCGGTACCCCACAACGGATGCCGTCCACCAAAACGCAGAAGAGTCTAATTAGGAGGTGCTATAGGAAATGGCAGTTAATAGAGTTCCTGTACTTAAAAGATGTAGATCCCTTGGTCTTGACCCGATCTATTTAGGAATTGATAAAAAATCCAACAGAGAGTTAAAGCGCGCAAACCGTAAAGTAAGTGAGTACGGTCTGCAGTTGAGAGAAAAGCAGAAAGCAAAATTCATCTACGGTGTTCTGGAGAAACCTTTCAGAAATTATTACAAAAAAGCTGACAAAATGCCTGGCATGACAGGTCCGAACCTGATGACCTTGCTGGAGTGCAGACTGGATAACGTAATCTTCCGTCTTGGATTTGCACGTACCAGAAAAGAGGCACGTCAGATCGTTGACCACAAGCATGTATTGGTAAATGGCAAGCAGGTAAACATTCCTTCTTACCAGGTATGCGCTGGCGATGTAGTTGAGATCAAAGAGAAATGCAAAGGTTCCCAGAGATATAAAGATATTCTGGAAGTAACCGGCGGAAGACTGGTTCCCGAATGGCTGGAGGCTGATGCCGAGGCACTTAAGGGTACTGTGAAGGAGCTTCCGGCAAGAGATGCCATCGATGTTCCGGTAAACGAAGTGCTTATCGTCGAGTTGTATTCTAAATAATAAATTTTTGTCACCCTCAAAAATAAGATTACCCAAAAGGAGGGGCCTAGATTGTTCGATTTTAACAAACCTAAAATTGAAATTGCTGAGATGTCTGAGGACAAGAAATACGGAAGATTTGTGGTAGAACCGTTAGAGCGAGGCTACGGTACCACCCTGGGAAATTCTCTGAGAAGAATTATGCTTTCTTCTCTGCCGGGGGCGGCTGTAAGTCAGGTGAAGATTGACGGCGTACTGCATGAGTTCAGTTCTATTCCTGGTGTAAAGGAAGACGTCACAGAGATTATTATGAATATCAAATCACTGGCTATTAAAAATTCCAGTGAGACGAATGAGCCGAAGACCGCTTACATTGAGTTTGAAGGCGAGGGTGTGGTGACTGCCGGAGACATTCAGGTGGATCAGGATATTGAGATTATGAATCCGGATCAGGTGATTGCTACCTTAAATGGCGGAGCTGACAGCAAGCTGTATATGGAGCTGACCATTACTAAAGGCAGAGGCTACATCAGTGCAGATAAAGGCAAAAAAGAAGACATGCCTATCGGTATGATTGCAGTGGATGCGATTTACACACCGGTAGAGCGTGTGAATATGACAGTGGAAGATACCCGTGTCGGTCAGGTGACAGATTACGATAAATTGACACTGGACGTATTTACCAATGGAACGCTGGCCCCGGATGAGGCTGTCAGCCTGGCAGCCAAGGTTCTGAGCGCTCACTTAAGCCTATTTGTAGACTTGTCCGAGAATGCCAAGTCTGTAGAGGTGATGAGCGTGCAGGAAGACAATGAGAAGGAAAAAGTGATGGAGATGAACATCGACGAGCTGGAATTGTCCGTCCGTTCCTACAATTGTCTGAAGAGAGCTGGCATCAATACAGTTGAAGAGCTTTGCAGCAAGACTTCTGAGGATATGATGAAGGTTCGTAATCTGGGCCGCAAGTCATTGGAGGAAGTGCTGGCAAAACTGAAAGAATTAGGATTACAGCTAAACCCTAGCGAGGAGTAATCCGAGCTAGGGTGCTACTTCACGAACCGTCAAGGTTTGTGAAGGTACCGCAAGAGGTTTTTGTGAAGAGTAATCTTCACTTGGGTGATGCTTCACGAACCGCTAAGGTTTGTGAAGGTACCGCAAAGTTCTTTATGAGGAGTAATCCGAATTATAAACACACGATGGACATAGACAGCATTCTGCCAGTAAGCCCGAAGTGTATGACAGAGTGTTCCAGAATGGAGGAAAAGAAAGAATGGCAGGTTATAGAAAACTTAGCAGAACTGCAGACCAGAGAAAGGCTCTGCTTAGAAACCAGGTAACAGCTCTGCTTTACAGAGGCAAAATCGTTACCACTGAGGCAAAGGCAAAAGAGGTTCGCAAAATTGCTGAAGGCCTGATTGCTATGGCAGTAAAAGAGAAGGACAACTTCGAGACTGTTACCGTAACCGCTAAGGTTGCCCGCAAGGACAAAGACGGTAAGAGAGTGAAAGAAGTAGTAGACGGCAAGAAAGTTACCGTATACGATGAAGTTCAGAAGGAAATCAAAAAGGATATGCCCAGCAGACTGCACGCAAGACGTCAGATGCTGAAGGTTCTTTATCCGGTAAAAGAGGTTCCGGCAGAGGCAGCTGGAAAGAAGAAGAATACCAAACAGGTAGATCTTCCTGCAAAGCTGTTTGATGAGATCGCACCCAAGTATGCTGATCGTAACGGCGGCTATACCCGTATCGTAAAGATCGGACAGCGTCGTGGAGACGGAGCTATGGAAGTAGTTCTGGAGCTGGTATAATTTAACTGAGAGTAGATAGCAGGAGGCTGTGGCAAAAGAGAGAAGAATTTTGCGGCAGCCTCCTGTTTCCTAATCAGAGAAACAAGAAGTTTTCTGATTGGGAAGCACTCTTTTGTTCCTTGAAACTTGGATAAAGGCAGCAGAATGGGGAATTGGCGAATGATGGTGTTGTTTGTAATGATTGGGATGACGAAAGCAGAATTTCTGACTATGCCGGGTGTAGAGACAATGCTGAAGGATTTCCAGTCGAACCAGGTAAGGTGGGAGTTCTGGGCCCGTGGAACTGTAAAGCTGGATTTTCCCGTAAAACCGGAGGTTGTGCTGACTGATAGCATGCAGGTGGCAGAGAAGCTTTCAGCCACCGGCACTTGCTGCGTTGGCTATCAGAAGCCGGGAAATACAGAATTTTTTACTGGCGCGGAGCTAGTGCTGATTTCTTTTCTGAATTTGGACGCTGCCTTTTTTTCTAATATTTATCGCAGACACCAGGGACTGCCGGTGGTGATTGCAGAGACGGAGCATCTCTGTATTCGCGAGAGCGCTCCGACAGATTTTGACGAGCTGTATTGGATTTCCAGGGAAGATGGGAATTCAGACTACATGGAAGCTATGGGGAGCGATGAGGAAGAGGAACGGGAAAAATTTTTGGACTATATCCGCTGTATGTACCAGTTTTATGGCTTCGGCCTCTGGACTGTGGAGGAGAAGGAGCATGGTAGGATTGTGGGACGCTGCGGTTTTTTTGTCACAGATGAGATTCCGGGAGGCTGTGTGGAAATTGGATATTTGATCGGGAAGAACTATCGGAGAAAACATTTTGCCCTGGAAGCGTGCAGACAGATTTTGAACTATGCCTTCTATGATTTGGAAATACCGAAAGTATATGCAGCCATCCGTAAAGAGAACAGACCTTCTCAGGAGCTGGCAAAGCGGCTGGGATTTTGTCTTTCCGGGAGAGCGCATTCAGAACCAGGAACAGAATTGTGGATTGCGGTTGGTACTCATCAGACAGTGCCGGAAGCATGAGCCGATCAGAGCGGGCTGGAGAAAGGAAATAGGACAGGAAGGCTTGAGACAGCGGGGACTGGCGAAAAGGATAAGACAACAGAAAATGCAGAAAAAACGACTGCCGGAAGGAACTTCAAACAGGAGGAGATACGCTCTTGATCGGTTGAAGTTTTTACAGCAGTCGTATTTTTGTCATAGGAGATTTGTAGTATCAGCGTATTGCCCCCTGTACACTGATGCTAGCTGCGGGTGAGCACAACATTGAAAATTCAGCAAATTTCCATGACGGACAATTGGGCCGGAAAGAGGAGAAACTGCTCTTTCGTGACCATATGTTCCTTAAATATGGATTTGAAACCAATTTTTAAGAAGAATCTCCGAGAAGATATTATAAAATCAGCGTTTCTCCGGTTCTGGATAATCAATGCCGAAGGTATCCACAGTCATAGATTTGATCTTCTGTTCTTCCATAGGGCGATCATTGTAATCGGTATCCACTTCGGCAATTTTGTTTACGACATCCATGCCCTCAGTGATTTTGCCGAAAGCCGCATAGGCACCGTCCAGATGGGGCGCGTTTTTATGCATAATAAAGAACTGAGAACCGGCAGAGTTAGGATCCATAGCTCGAGCCATGGAGAGAACTCCTGCTGTGTGCTTTAAGCTGTTAGGCACACCGTTCTGGGCAAATTCTCCTTTAATGCAGTAGCCGGGGCCGCCCATCCCGTTTCCGTCAGGACAGCCGCCCTGGATCATAAAGCCATTGATCACACGGTGAAAAATCAATCCGTTATAAAAGCCTTTTTTAACCAGGCTAATAAAGTTGTTTACAGAGATGGGAGCCACCTCAGGGTATAATTCTAATTTCATTACGTCACCATTTTCCATTGTAATGGTAACCATGGGATTCTGAGCCATAATACTCTCCTTTCTTTTGCCGGGAACGCCGCGGCAGAACTGTAAATCATTTTAAAACCACCGAATTTGAAAAAAGAGATCCGGAGGCTTCTCTCTATTTATACCATATTTTTTCCAAAGGGGCAAGTCATGGAAGAAAAGAGCCCTGGGCTGGCCTGCCGTAAAAAGGATACAGCAGAGAGTGGGGGACTTTTTGCTGCGGAGAAGAGATAGAAGCGAAATCCACTGGTTTTTAGTGCTTCCTCTTGCTTTTTAAGGGTGTAGTTGATATAATCTGACAGATGGTATACCGCCTGAAGACAGGCGTATTTTTTGTGACACAGGAAATGTTTTTTATTTCATAGGAATCTTTTCTATGAAACAAAAATGTTCCGAAGGATCGCACTGCGGCGGACCGGAAAGATGCCGCTGAAGCGACAAGGCTCAGGCGGAGAAGTCTGCCAGCAGACTTCATTTTTATGCTGAGGTCAGATATGCCTGCGTCAGGCAGGAGAAAGAAGCAGCCAGATGAATATAATTAATGGAAAAAAACTGGAATTTGAATATGTGAAACTAGATGAGAATGGTCAGGTAGAGTCCAGAATGAAGGCCGTGGACGGCGTGGATCTGAATGTGCAGGCAGGAGATTTTATTGCAATCCTGGGACACAATGGATCCGGAAAATCTACTCTGGCCAAGCATATCAATGCGATTTTGCTTCCTACAGAGGGGACGCTGTATGTGGATGGCAAGGATACCAAGGATGAGAGCAAGCTTTGGGAGATCCGTCAGACGGCAGGTATGGTGTTTCAAAATCCGGATAATCAGATCATTGGAACTATAGTGGATGAGGATGTGGGATTTGGTCCGGAGAATATGGGGATACCTAAGGAAGAAATCTGGCGCCGTGTGGAAAACAGTCTGAAGGCAGTAGGAATGTGGGAATATCGTTCGCATTCTCCCAATAAGCTGTCTGGAGGACAGAAACAGCGGGTGGCCATAGCAGGAGTAGTGGCGATGCAGCCGAAATGTATTGTTTTGGATGAGCCTACCGCCATGCTGGATCCCAATGGAAGAAAAGAAGTGATCCAGACGATCCGGGAGCTGAACCGTCTGGAAAAGGTAACGGTGATCCTGATTACTCATTACATGGAAGAGGTGATCCATGCAGATCAGGTAATTGTGATGGATCAGGGGAAGATCGTGATGCAGGGCACTCCCAGGGAAATTTTTTCTCAGGTGGAAAAGCTGAAAGCCTACCGTTTGGATGTACCCCAGGCAACGCTGTTGGCTCATGAGCTTCGCAGAGAAGGTCTGGATTTGCCGGAAGACATCCTGAGTATTGAGGAGCTGACAGCGGCACTGGAAAGGTGCAGGAAGTCTCAAGGACAGAGCGGGGAAATTAAGACGGTGAATTCTGAGAAAAGGGAAGAAAAGAATGGAGAGGCCGGAGAAAGGATAAGTCCCCACAAGAAAAACTTGAAAAGATCCGGGCAAGAGGAAAGTGCAGGTGAGCGTTGTGGCAATTAAGATTGAGCATTTAAATTATACCTATAGCACAGGAACCGCCTTTGAAAAGCACGCTCTGAAGGATATTAATCTGGAGATACCAAACGGGCAGTTTATCGGTCTGATCGGCCATACAGGATCTGGAAAATCTACGCTGATCCAGCATCTGAACGGATTGCTGAAGGGAACCTCAGGAACCATTTATTATGATGGAGAATCTATTTATGGGGAAGGATACCAGATGAAAGATCTGCGAAGCAAGGTAGGACTGGTATTTCAGTATCCGGAACATCAGCTTTTCGAGATCGATGTCTTTCATGATGTATGTTTTGGCCCCAAAAATCTGGGGCTGAGCATGGAGGAAGTGGAAGAGCGGGCCAGAGAAGCGCTGGATCAGGTGGGACTGGGACATGAGTTCTATAAAAAATCTCCCTTTGAGCTTTCGGGAGGGCAGAAACGCAGGGTGGCTATTGCAGGTATTTTGGCTATGAAGCCGGAAGTTTTGATCCTGGATGAGCCAACCGCAGGACTGGATCCCAAAGGAAGAGATGAGATCCTGGATCAGGTAGCCAGACTGCATCGGGAACGGAAGATCACAGTCATCCTGGTTTCACACAGTATGGAGGATGTGGCCAATTATGTGGAGCGTATTATTGTGATGAACCGGGGGGAGGTACTCTTTGACCAGACTCCGGCAGCCGTATTTGCCCATTATAAGGAACTGGAGGCGGTTGGTCTGGCAGCCCCACAGGTAACATATGTAACCCAGAAACTGAAGGAAACAGGCTGGGATATTGATACCTCCGTTACAACTATTGAAGAAGCAAAGCAGGCGATTTTGAAGGCCCTGCACAGATAAGAGGATAAAGCTATGTTAAGAGATATCACCTTGGGCCAGTATTATCCGGCAGATTCATCGATTCATAAACTGGACCCGCGGGTAAAGCTGGCAGGCACACTGGTATTTATTATATCGCTGTTTGCCTTCCATTCCATAAGCAGCTATTTGCTGGCGACTTTGGCGCTGGCGGCAGTGATCAAAGTATCAAAAGTTCCTTTTTCCTTCATTGTAAGGGGATTAAAGACGATTTTTCTGCTGATGCTGATAACCGTAGTGTTTAACCTGTTTTTGACTCCGGGAACCCCGGTGGTTCACATCTGGAAGCTGACCATTACCTGGGAGGGAATCCGGGTTGCTGTTTTTACGGTGATCCGTTTGATTTATCTGATCATTGGATCTTCTGTCATGACCCTGACCACCACTCCCAACGATTTGACGGACGGGTTGGAAAAGGGCTTGGGATTTTTAAATAAGATTCACATTCCGGTGCATGAGATCGCAATGATCATGTCCATTGCTCTTCGTTTTATTCCTATTTTAATGGAAGAGACAGATAAGATTATGAAGGCTCAGATGGCCAGAGGGGCAGATTTTGACAGCGGAGGCCTGATACAGAAAGCAAAGAGCATGGTTCCGCTGCTGGTTCCTTTGTTTATTTCCGCATTCCGAAGAGCCAACGATCTGGCGATGGCTATGGAGGCCAGAGGATATCATGGCGCTGAGGGAAGAACAAAAATGCGGCCGCTGGAATACAAAAAGAGAGATCGTATTGCCTATGGCTTCCTGTTTTTGTATCTGGCAGCTATGTTTCTGATAAGCCGGTATGTGCAGATAGAGGCCTGGATTGGGCTTCTGTGGAAATGAGGCTCGGAGAAAATGAAGAGAGTAAAATTGATCGTGGCCTATGACGGAACGAATTATTGCGGCTGGCAGGTACAGCCGAATGGCAACACCATTGAAGCAGAGCTAAACCGTCATCTTTCAGAGCTTTTAGGTGAGGAGATTAAGGTTACCGGAGCCAGCCGGACGGATGCAGGAGTTCATGCTATGGGAAATGTGGCTGTATTCGATACCAGTGCCAGAATGCCGGCAGAGAAGATCTCCTATGCCATGAACACCAGACTGCCTTCCGATATCCGAATTCAGGGATCTGAGGAGGTGGCTCCTGATTTTCATCCCCGTTTTTGTGAAACCAGAAAGACTTATGAATACCGGATTTGCAACCGACGGTTTGCCAATCCCTGCGAGCGGCTGTATTCCCTGTTTTATTACTGGGATTTGGATGAAAAACGGATGCAGCAGGCAGGCAATTACCTTATAGGCACCCATGATTTTACCAGTTTCTGTACGAACCGGCCGGAGATTCCTAATCGGATCCGTACAATTGAGACATTGGATGTGATGCGGGCGGGAGAGATGATCACAGTGCGGATTTGTGGAAACGGTTTTCTCTACAATATGGTGAGAATCATTGTAGGAACACTGCTACGTGTAGGAAGCGGCCAGATGGAGCCGGAGGAGATCCCCAAAATCTTGGAAGCAAAGGATCGGGGACTGGCAGGAGAAACCGCCAGACCGGAAGGGCTGATGCTCAAACAGATTGAGTATCTGTAGCGCCAATGCAGGGAAAGCGCCAGACTGCAATCGCGCTGTATTTAGCAGGATTAAATTTCACGGCGGAGTGGAATTTAAATTTGCAATGGAGAATGTATTTGATAGCTGTATGAAAAGTTGTATGAAAAAAGAAAAATCAGTTGACACACATGGCAATCTATATTATAATGATTCAATGTGACCAAGTATGTAAATGTTCCAGCCAAAGCCCCGGTAAGAACATTTTACCATAAAAATGTCGGGAGGACGGAAATAAGCCTCTGCCAGCCCGAGCCGAAGTTCTATCAAGATTTAAGGAGGAAAACCAATGAAAACCTATATGGCTAGTCCGTCAACGATTGAAAGAAAGTGGTATGTAGTTGATGCAGAAGGACTTACCCTTGGACGTCTTGCATCTGAAGTTGCAAAGATTTTAAGAGGAAAAAATAAACCCACCTTCACTCCCCACATTGATACCGGTGATTATGTAATCATCGTAAATGCTGAGAAGGTAAAAGTAACCGGTAAAAAGTTAGATCAGAAGATTTATTACCATCATTCTGAATACGTAGGCGGAATGAAAGAGACCACTCTGCGTGAGATGATGGCTAAGAAACCGGAAAAAGTAGTAGAGCTGGCAGTAAAAGGCATGCTTCCTAAGGGACCCCTGGGCAGAGAGATGTACAAAAAACTCTTTGTATACGCAGGTCCGGAGCATAACCATCAGGCACAGAAGCCGGAAACACTGACATTCTAAGAGGGAGGTAAAGAACATTGGCTACAGAAAAATTCTACGGAACAGGAAGAAGAAAAAAATCTATTGCACGTGTTTACTTAGTACCTGGTACTGGTAAGATCACCATTAATAAAAGAGATATCGACGAATACTTCGGTCTGGAGACCCTGAAGCTGATCGTACGTCAGCCCCTGGTTGCTACTGAGAACGTTGATAAGTTTGACGTATTGGTAAATGTGAAGGGCGGCGGTACTACCGGTCAGGCTGGTGCTATTCGTCACGGCATTTCCAGAGCACTGCTGCAGGCAGATGCTGAGTACAGACCTACTCTGAAGAGTGCTGGTTTCCTGACACGTGACCCGAGAATGAAAGAGCGTAAGAAATACGGTCTCAAGGCAGCTCGTCGCGCTCCGCAGTTCAGCAAGAGATAAGCTCTCTGTTGCAGAACAGACAATTTCAAACAGCATTTTTACAACTCCTCAGGACTTCGGTTCTGGGGAGTTTTTTATTTCATAGGAAGGAATTTCCTATGAAACCAGAAAAAAGTTCTCATCCGGCAGCTCCTCCAGATAACCAAGATCCACGGACCACTGAAGTACGGACAGAGCCGCCTCCTGATCCATCTCCCAGTGGAAATCCGTTCTGGTTCTGGCCTGTTCAATTACGCCTGCATCCAACTGCAAAATATTCCCCAAAAGCTCATTGGCCCCCGGATCCTCATTCAAATAATCCGTAGTCTTTTTGTGGATCTCCAGGAACTGCTCCAGCGCTTCTCCATGGTTTTCTATAAATTCTCCGGAAGCAATCACCACATTCCCGGGATAAAAGCTGTCGGCTCCATTTTCTTCCTTCCACACAGGAGCTGCGTCATAGAGCACCTTGATCTCCTCCCCATACTCTGCCTCTGCCTGGGACGCATACGGTTCCCAGGTGATCATCGCGTCCACCTCCTTGGTCGCCATAAGGGCTGTGGACATATCCGCCGGCTTCATACCGGAAATCAGCAGCACGTCCATATCCGGATTCAGTCCTGCCTTCTTTAAAATCTCGTCTCTTAACAGCGCATCGGTCACCGTGGCCACACTGGGGGAGGCAATCATCCTGCCCTTTAAATCTTCCAGAGTTTCGATTCCTGTGTCCGCCCTGGTCATAAGAACATGGCCGCCTCCGTTGGTGCCGGCCACCACTTTCATGTCCACTCCTTTGGTATACCAAGTGGCTGCCGGAGCAATCCCCACCAGAGCCACGTCCAGTTCCCCGGCTGCAAAAGCCTCCATGATGGCTGCGCCGTCAGAAAACTCCGACACCGTAAGCTCCATACCTGCCTCTTCATAGTAGCCCAGTTCCTGAGCCGCAAAGGGAGCCGCCGTTCCCAAAGCCAGCAAAGAGCCCACCCGGACAGTGGCGTCCTCCTCGGCAAATGCAGCTGTTCCAAAAGCCGCTGCCGCCATCAGGCCGCAAAGAGTTCCAGTCAGAGCTCTTTGCCAATTTTTCCTGTATCTGCTCCCACGTTCCGTTTTTCTGCACCCTGCCGCATTGTTCATCCCGTTTTCTCTATTGTTTTCTCTATTGTCTTCTCTATTGTTCTGCATTTCCTTCTCCACTTCTTTCCCCATATTGTGTTGTCTTTCTGCACCGCTTTTGCATTTTATCTTCCCGCCTTAGCTCTGCCTCTCATCTACTTTTCAGCGCTTTCCTCCGCCGTCTGTATCCGGCTTTGATGTTTTTCTGTCCTATGCCCAAAAGGCTTATTTATCCTTCTTTTGTCTGTTATACACTTCCACCAGCTTCAGCCGCTGAATTTTCCCGTTGCCGCCCTGAGGGAGGTGTGATACAAAAAACACCTCCCGCGGCACCTTATACCCGGCCAGCTGTTTTTCACACCAGCTTTTTACCTCCTGCTCCGTCAGAGTTTCTCCCTCTTTCAGCTTCAAAAAGCAGACTACCTCTTCACCGTAAACCGGATCCGGCACGCCCACCGCTGCCGCCAGCTCCACCTGCGGGATCTGGTACAGCACTTCATCCACTTCAAGAGGAGAAAATTTCTCTCCTGCCCGGTTGATCAGCTCCTTGATTCTTCCGTTCAGGAACAGATACCCTTCCGAATCCAAATATCCCACATCTCCGGAGTGGAACCATCCCTCTGTGAAAGATTTTTGGTTCTCCTGTTCCTTATGATAATAGCCGCAGGTCACATTCTCTCCCTTGATCCATACCTCTCCGGAGACTCCTGCCGGTACTTCCTGTCCCTTTCCATCCACTATTTTAATCCGGTTCCCATAGGCCAGCCCTACGGAGTTGGTTTTATGGACTGCCGGAGGCAGCGGATTGCTGGTAATCTGCGCACAGCCCTCTGTGATGCCGTAAGATTCGATCACCGGAACCTGACAAAGCTGTTCAAATTCCCGAAGCACTGCGCCGGGAAGGGCTGATGAGGCAGATCTGGCAAACCGAAGGCTGGAATGGCGTCCATACTCCGGAATTCCTCTTGCCAGAAGATGGGAATACATGGTCGGCACTCCGCTGAACCAAGTAATCTCATACGCTTCCACATACTGCCAAAACCTGCTGACGGAAAATTTTCCTCCGATCACAATCTTCTGCCCGGAAACCAGGGGCGTCAGAAGGGTGATCACCAGCCCGTTAATATGAAACCAGGGCAGCACGCACAGCACCCGATCCCTGCCGGTAAGAGCATGGGCCTCTATAATATCCCTGGTCTTTGCCATCAGATTGTCAAAGCTTAGGATCACGCCCTTAGGATGGCCGGTAGTCCCGGAGGTATACAAAAGCATGGCGGTTCCTTCCGGTAGATCGTTCAGGGAAGTCTGTTCAAATGGAAGGTAATCCTCAACCAGTTCCTGACTGCTTTCGCCTGTTTTCCTAAGCAGGCAGTCTCCTGCCTGCCGATCATCCCCTTCTGCCATTTCCAAAAGACGCGCGCACTCCTGCCAACCGTCTCCCTCTATTGCCTTCAAAGATCGCTCTCCGCTCCTCTGGCCAGCTTTTTTTGCCGTCTCCGGAAGCCGCTCCCGATAGCGCTCCTCTGCCAGGATTCCCACCGCCCCGGTATCCTCGATCAAGTAGGATATCTCCTGGGTTTTCAGATTCGTATTCACCGGCACCACAATTCCGTGGCAGAAGGTCACTGCAAAAAAATTCACCGCAAATTGAAAACTGTTATCCATCAACAAAAGAACCCGGTTCCCCGGATTCACGCCTGCGCTGCGAAGAGCCTCCCCCTTCTTTCGCACTGCCTGATAAAACTCCCTGTATGTCATAGAACCGCCGTTCCTTGCATCAAAGAAAAATGTTTCTCCGCCTTTTTCCCTGGACAACTGCTCCAGCAATTCTTCAAATCTGTTTTTCATCTCTGATTCCCCCTTCCCAATTCCAGCACCCGATTCCGGATCGCCAGAAACTCCGGGCTGGTGCGCTTTCTGGGTCTCGGCAGATCCACAGAGATCACTTCTTTTACCTGCGCCGGGGTCCCGGAAAACACTACGATCTTATCAGACAGATACACGGCCTCATCGCAGTCATGGGTCACAAACACCGTGGTAAAATCCTTGCGCTTACAGATATCCACCAATTCATCCTGAAGCTTCATTCTGGTAAAGGAATCCAGAGCACCAAAGGGTTCATCCATCAGAAGAATCTCCGGATTCATCACCAGCGCTCTGGCGATGGAAACCCGCTGCTGCATACCTCCGGAAAGCTGATGGGGATAGGCGTTTTCAAAAGCCTTCAATCCTACCAGCTCCATGGCCCACTCCACCTTATTCCGTATGTAATCCCTGTCCTTCTTTTTCACTTTCAGTCCAAGGGCAATATTGTTTTTTACGCTCATCCACGGAAACAGCACATAGTCCTGGAACACCATACAACGGCTGCTCTCCGGCTTTCTCACCGGCACCTGGTCTACCAGAACTTCTCCCTCGTCCGGCTCCAGAAGCCCTGCCAGCATCCGCAGCAAAGTGGACTTTCCGCAGCCGGAAGGTCCTACCAGAGAAACAAACTCTTTATCCTGGATTTCCAGGGAAATATCATGGAGAATGGACAGATGATCCTCCTGATCATTTTGGGGAAACGATTTTGATACATTTTTGATTTCAATCATGATTTTATCCTATACGCCTAATTATTTCTTTTTCATTAAGAAAATTACTTTTCTTTCTCGATATTATTACGTCATTGTGATGTAATTGTGATGCTCCATCACTTTTACAGAAGAAAAACTGCTGCAAAAGGAGAAGGAGACCTGTGGAAACAGCCCAGTCCCTCTGCCTTTGCAGCAGTTTTTGCTTTCTGTTTATAATTTACAAAATTTATTTTTTCACCGGAAACTTCATCACAATCTTTTATAATCCTGCTGCGCCCTGTTATAGCCGCCGGATCTGTGACCGCTCTACGGAGCATTTTTGTTTCACAGGAAGAAATTTCCTATGAAAGAACCTCCCTAAGAGAGCTTTACCACCAGCGCTGGTATGGGCGGATGATTCGGGCGGTTGTAATACTCTGTCACAAGAACCAGATACTTCTTAGAATCCAGGCTACGAAGCCACTGCAGCACTGCATCCCGCTCATCAAATCCGCTGTCTCCTCCGCTGTAGATGCACACACTCAGAACACCTCCCGGTTTCAGCAGGGAGAGACCTGCCTCCATAGCCCGAATGGAACTCTCCGGCCTGGTAGCCAGCCTGTGATCGCCTCCCGGCAGATAACCCAGATTAAACAACACAGCGCTTACGCTCTCTTTTGTTCCATACTTTTCCAGATGTTCATGACTGTCCAGATGCAGCTCATAATTTACGAACTCCAGGTTATGGAAAAGCCGCTCCCGGGTATGCTCCAATGCCGCCTCCTGAATATCGAAAGCCAGCACCTGACCGGATGGCCCCACAGCCCGGCACAAAAACTCCGTATCATTTCCGTTCCCCATGGTGGCGTCTATGCACACATCTCCAGGCTGAATGTGTTCCTGCACCATACGGTGGCACCACTGGGTGATCTGATAATCCTTTTTCTTAATGTTCTCTCTCCTCCAACAGGGTAAGCTTGTCTTTGTAATTGCTCTCCATGGAATTTTTCATCTTGGACTTTTTCATGGTCACCACAATCTGCCCCTTGGCCTTAGTGGGGCCCTGCATGGTTCCAGCACCGCCTACACAGCCGCCCGGGCAAGCCATTCCTTCCAAAAGATAGCCATCATATTTTCCCTTCTGAGCATCCTTCAGCAATTCCTTGCACTCCCGCAACCCTTCTGCCTTGGCAACCTTCATCTCCCGTTCAGGAGCCATCTCCTGAATACAGTTGACCACAGCGGACGCCACTCCTCCGCTGACTGCAAAGCCCCGGCCATCCGCAGATGCCTCTGTAAAGGAATCTGTAGCAGCTACCTCTTCAAAATTGATTCCCTTGGCAGTAAACATCCCCATAACCTCCTCAAAGGTCATGACAAAATCAATATCGCTGCGGATTTCCTTCCGGCTGGCTTCCAGCTTTTTCGCAGAACATGGCCCGATAAATACCACCTTGCATCCCGGATGCTCTTTCTTGATGAGACGTCCGGTAAGCACCATGGGCGTCAGCGCCATGGAAATATAGGGAGCCAGATCTGGAAATTCCATCTTGGCCATGGTAGCCCAGGCTGGACAACAGGAGGTAGCCATAAAGGGCTGCTTTTCCGGAACCTCTGCCAAAAAGTCCTGAGCCTCCTCAATGGTACACAGGTCTGCTCCTACAGCCACTTCCACCACATCTGCAAATCCCAACTCCTGCATAGCTCCTTTTAATTTTTCAGGTGTCAGTTCCTTGCCAAACTGGCCTACAAAAGCCGGAGCCACGGCTGCATACACCGGAGTTCCGCTCTTAATGGCATGGATCACCTGGAAGATCTGGCTCTTATCCGAGATGGCTCCAAAGGGACAGTTCACCAGACACATGCCGCAGGATACACACTTATCATAGTCGATCTGCGCCCGCCCCAGCTTATCGCTGCTGATGGCGTCCATGCCGCAGGCTGCGGCACAGGGCCGCTCCATCTTCAAAATAGCATGGTAGGGACACACATTGGCACATTTACCGCAGTTAATGCATTTGCTCTGATCAATCACAGATTTTCCATTTACAATGGTGATGGCTCCCTTGGGGCAAACCTCTTTACAGGGGTTTGCCAGACATCCCTGACAGGCATCTGTCACTTTCATCTCATTATCCGGGCAGGAGTGGCAGGCGAATTTAATAATATTGACCAGGGGCGGATCATAATATTTCTCCGCAATGGCGCTCTCTTCAATTCCTTTGGAAACAGGCGCATGCTCCGTCATATCCCTGAGCGGAAGGCCAATGGCCAGGCGCAGACGCTCTTCTACAATGGCTCTCTCTAAAAACACGCTTTCCCGGTAGCTTCCCACTTCTCCCGGAATAATTTTATAAGGCAGATCGATAATCCTGGAATAATCGCCTCCCTCAAAGGCCATTCGGGCCACTTCCGTAAAAATTTTCTGCCGTATCTCTACTACGTTGGTGTAAACACCGCGCATGCTCATATATGTTTCTCCTCCTGTTGACTGTCTTCTTTTCCATGAGATACCAATTCTGGATCACCGTTGCCTCTGGCTGTCTGTTTCCCAGCCTGATATTCTCACTCAGCTTCTGAAAATATTATAACTGGAATTTTTCAGCGCTTCAAGCAAAAAACATTGCCAGGCCTGTATTTTATAGGAAACAAAAACGCTCATATCCTTATTGAAAAACTGCAAACAATTCATTGACCGCTCTTCTTGAATCCACCTGTATGCAGTGTTCCACATAACGCCCAGGTATGGGATGCTCCCGCAGATCTGTCACCATCATTCCCCGGCAATAGGTTCCCTGACACTCTACTCTTGTAATCCGCTTCTGAGTAATCACTACGCTGGGATCTACTGCCACAATCATAGCCAGCGGGTCATGCAGTGGGCAACACTCCCGCATCCAGTTCTGCCGTCTGGCTCCTTTCATATAATAAATCAGCTCCTGCTGCACGAAGGAAAGGATTGGTCTGCACTCTTCCCTGCAATATCTCAGTGCCATTTCCACATCCTTCTTATGGAGAATGGTCTTTAATGTCACATCCAATCCCACCATAGTCACCGGCCAAGAGGCCAAAAACACCAAATCTGCTGCCTCCGGATCTCCTCCTATATTCGCTTCTACTGAAGGCCCTACATTTCCAAAACCATTTACTGCACCTCCCATTCCTACGACCCGTTTTACCTTTGTACAGAAATCAGGATACTTTTTTAGTGTATTAGCAATGTTGGTCATTCTTCCTAAAGTTACCAGCACTGCTTCTCCCCCTTGTTCACAGGCTTTTTGATACAGAAAATCCCTCACATCCATATCCTTTGGTTTCTGCTCTGACGGGGGAAGGAACACATTTCCCAATCCATTTTTCCCATGTATAAATTCCGGAAATTCTTCTGCTCCCCCATTCAAAGTTTCCTCTGCTCCGATGCAGACTGGAATCTCTCCCTCTCTTCCCGCCAGTTTTAAAATTCGCAGCGTATTATCTGCTCCCTGCTTAGCGCTCACATTGCCAGCTCCGGTAGAGATACCTATGATCTCCACATCTTTTCGGTATAACGCAAACAAAAGCGCTATAGAATCATCTACTCCTGTGTCACAGTCAATTAAAAGCTTCATAAAACTGCTTCTCCCATCTACTACTACCTGATATTTACAGTTCCTATCTCATACAGCCAGCAAATCTCATGACTTGAGGCGTGTTGCCTTATGTACACGGATGCTAAAAATACTTCTTACTTTCCTAAGTAAAAAAGCGGGCTGGATCTTAAAATCAAAAATCCAGCCCCTCACTCTTGATCAGAATTCTAAATTTTATATCAAAGGATATTTATCCGTAAGACTCTTTACCAGTTCTCTTGCTTTCTCCGCCCCGGTTTCTCCTTCTTTCAGCATCGTGGCAACCGCCTCTGCAATCACATCCATATCCTCCTCATTCATGCCTCTTGAAGTAACGGCAGGAGTCCCCAGACGTACGCCGCTGGTGACAAAGGCAGATCTGGGATCATTAGGAATGGTATTCTTATTGCAGGTAATGTTCACACTGTCCAGCAGATTCTCCACTTCCTTGCCGCTTTTTCCCACATTGGTAAGATCTACCAGCATCAAATGGTTGTCCGTACCTCCGGACACGATTTCGATTCCCCGTTTCATCAGCCCCTCGCAGAGAGCCTTGGCATTCTTCACAATATTTTCCTGGTATGTCTTATATTCCGGGGTCATAGCCTCCTTAAAGCACACTGCTTTGGCTGCAATCACATGCATCAGAGGGCCTCCCTGCGTTCCCGGGAAAATAGCCTTATTCAGATGATGCTCCTCTGCAAATTCCTTGCTGGAAAGAATCAAACCGCCTCTGGGGCCTCTCAGAGTCTTATGGGTGGTTGTCGTAGTCACATGGGCATAAGGAATAGGGCTTTGATGGCAGCCGGCTGCCACAAGACCTGCAATATGAGCCATATCCACCATCAGGTAAGCGCCCACCTCATCTGCAATTTCCCTGAATTTCTTAAAATCAATGGTGCGGGCGTACGCGCTTGCCCCTGCCACGATCAGTTTGGGTCTGCACGCGATAGCGATTTCTCGAACCTTACCGTAGTCAATAAATCCCTCATCATTTACTCCATAGGCCACAGCCTTAAAGTAAGCTCCTGATAAATTGGCAGGGCTTCCATGGGTAAGATGCCCGCCATGAGCCAGATCCATGCCAAGAACGGTATCCCCTGGCTCCAAGAGGGCAAAAAATACGGCCATATTTGCCTGGGCACCGGAATGGGGCTGCACATTTGCATAGGTACAGCCAAAAATCTTCATCGCTCTGTCTCTGGCCAGATCCTCCACTACGTCTACGCACTGACAGCCGCCGTAATAACGCTTTCCCGGATAGCCCTCTGCGTATTTGTTGGTCAGGGGACTCCCCATAGCAGCCATCACAGCCTTAGACACCCAGTTTTCTGATGCGATCAGCTCGATATGGCTGTTCTGCCGTTCTTCCTCTGCCACAATGGCATCCGCAATTTCAGGATCTGTTTTTCTGATTTCTTCCAGGGAATACATACTTACAATCCTCCATCTTTTTATTTTTGCTTCTTGTCTTAAAAGCGCTCTGCCCTTTACGCTCCAAAATGCTCCGCCCATATGGATATCAGGTTTGCTCCCATGTGAAATACCATCGGCAATGCCAGACGTCCGCTTTTTTCGTAAAGAAGCTGCAAAAGAAAGGCCATCGGCAGCGCATAGACAGTCTGGATCAAATTTCCATGTCCTATGGCAAAAAGCAGGGACGCAATCACCATTGACATCCCTATGGGAAAATCTTCTCTCAGCCGCTCATACAAAATTCCACGATAAAGAAGTTCTTCCATAAACGGCGCCAAACAGCCAGGCCCTAACAGCTGCGCCCAAAGAGCAGAGGCAAACAATCCTTCCTGAATCTCATTGGAAAAATGGTTTTTTAACCCTGCGGCCTCTATCAGGCCACTTCCTAAAATGGCTGCCAAAGCTCCAGTTAAAAACGCTGCTCCATAGCCCCAGGCCGGAATCTTCCGCTTCTTTGCCGAGGGCAAGTACTTTTTTCGATCCTCCTGCCAAAGCCTATAGAAAACCGGCAGAAGAAACGCTGCCGTAATGCCGGTAAGCAACGCCTGATCCAGCGTTTCCGGCCCTTTTCCACGCAACTGCTGCATTCCCACACCTGCTGCCGTCACAAAAAAGCTGACCGTCATATAAATAAGCAGCGGAGTCAAAATTCTGCCTGTTTTTTTTACAATCTCCTGCATCTTAGCGTTTCCTTTCTTTATGGTTTATCCTACCATAAGAACCCCCAAAAGTCCACGTTTTCTTTCGGTAACGCCATATAATCCAGCGGCAGACAGCGAAGATTCCCAATCCTGCGCACACGCAGACAACTGCCCATCTTCCACCGCTTTCCCCCAAAACATTTGCTTCTCCTGTCCTGTCTCCATCCTGATACATGGAAAAAAAAGCGGCGGTTCTCCAGGTGTTTTTTGTTTCCGGATTCTGATCGTTTGCCCCTGCGCGGCTAAACATCCCCTTCTCCTCTCCTTTCCTTTCTCCTGTTACCAGAAAAGAAATCTCCTCCGTCCAAAATGAATTTCCGGCCTCATCCTCCACATAAATTCTCAAGTTCTGCCACTCTCTGTTCCCTTCTGCCTTCCACTTCACCAGTCCTCCCAGTTCCCTGATCTTCGCCCCATCAAAAATTTCCTTCTTTTCCCCATTCAGATAAATCTCCATTTTTTTTAGTTTGCCGTTATCTCTTGGCTCCAAAATAAGCCACAGTTCCTCCGTCTGATAAATCTTCTGATCCTCTGCTCCCACAATCAAACATTCCGGCGCTGACCGATCGATTACAAACCGCACGGACTTTTCCTGCGTCTGAGTATCCTGACTGTTCCTGGCTCTGTCCTTAGACAAAAGCAGCACCTCATACGTTCCTTCTTCCTTAAACACATTCGGCGAAATCTCATACCGATACTGTTTCCAGCTCTCCTTTTCTCCCTTTCGCTCTCTGATATAATCTTTTCCCTGCTGCAATTCCAGTAATTCTCCATTGCGGCTGCAAAGAATCTGCACTTCCCCCACAAAGTCAATATTATTTTCCAAAAATACAACCGGAAATGCCTCACTGTGATACACTGACTGAAGCTTTTGTCCTGTCTCTGTCTCAAGATCATACACAGAACCAAAGCGATTCACTGAAAAGGTAAAGGTTTCCAAAGACTCATTTCCAGCCTGATCCCTGGCAGCGACCGCTACCGTATACACATCGTCAAAGGCCTTTTCATACGGAAAATCTGCAAAATACAGAGCGCCTCCCATTTGGCCATCCTCCTGTTTTAAAACAGAGGGCGCCCTCCCGCCGTTGGCTCCGGAAAACTGTACCGTCAGGGATCCCTTCTCATAATGGTGATCACTGCAGGAAACCGTCAGCGCCGCCTCCTGGCTATTGGCACTATTGGGGCGGATACCCTGAAACAGAAACTGAGGAGCAGTTGTATCCACCACGATCATCCCGCTTTTCGCAACAGCCCGGTTGCCGGTATGATCCTCCGTTTTTACATAAACCGTATAGGAGCCTTCCCGGGACAGCTGAAAAGCAGTTCCCTCCCTGCAGTCCTGCCATCCTCCCTGGATAGCCCCGGACAGAACTGCCTCTCTACTGGCAAAAATAAAATATTCTGCGCTTTTTATCCCGCTTTTTCCATCCTCCGGAATTCCAATCTCTACTGTCACAGGCTGATTGCTGTAATAGCTTTCCCGCTCATCTCCTGCTCCCTGTATACGAATTTCCCCAACCGGAACCTGCTCGTCTATCCGATAAGCAATCTGAGCATTTTCAGAATCTGCCAGGATTTCTCCATTCTCATTTCTTCTTTTTAAAGAAAAGGAAAAAACTCCGTCCTGCCACAGCGCTCCGCTTGCTGCGCCCTCCGAATAGCCGCTGCCTTCCAGGACGGACACTTCAAGAGAGGTTCCCCTGCGTACCCACAATGTCCCATCTGCAGAATAGCCAAACTGTCCCGCCTGATCTCTGATCTCATAATCTCGTCCCAAAACCGCCTGGTTTTGCACAATTTTTAAATCCCCTTTTTTATATTCTCCCTGTCCGGGAAATACGTAATTTTCCGTAGGATTTCCCAGTATTTTCCCTTTCTTATCCCGTTGAAGAACCAATGCGCCTCCATAATTTTTCTGTGCTCCCTGTTCGTAAATCTCACTCCACTGGCTTACTTTTCCAGCATCCAGACACACCCTTGGCATCTGAAATCCCTTTGGTATCTTCTCCTCTCCTTTTTGATTTTTTATAAATCCTTCCACCTGCACTTCTCCCAAAAGGTGGATATATTCCATAGCAGCCGGATAGCCGTAAACCTTCCATCCATCCGGCACCGTCACCGTCAGTTGTTTTGGCAAAACCTGAACCGTAAGGTCTGCCTCCTCCACCTGAATCTGATACCTTGTCTCCTGACCACTGATCCAAAAACGATAGTTCACCTTCTGTTTCCCTGCACTGCTTCCTTCCAGGTGCGCCTCATACTTCAGCAAATCCCTATCTTCCTGCCTCAGCCCTTCCGTCTTGTACACCAGAGAAATCTGATCCGTTCCGTCATAGATCCGTCCTCCTGCTGGAATCTCAGCCTGTATATTCTTAACGGTGACCACCGAAGGTACTGGCTCTGTCTGTGTTTCTGTTTCCTCAGGTTCTGAGCTTGACTCCGGTTCTATTGGAGGCTCCGTTCCTGGTTCCGGCTCGCTCTCCGTTTCAGTCTCCGGCAGCGGCTCTGGCTCTGAAAGCTCTGAGCTTGACTCCGCTTCTGTTGGCGGCTCCGGCTCCATTCCTGGTTCCAGTTCTGTTCCTGGCTCGCTCTCTATTTTTTGCTCCGGTTGGTTTCCCGGTTCGCTTTCAGTTTCACTTTCTGACTCACTTTCTCTTTGTTCTTTTGGCTCCTTTTTTATATCAAAAACCTCCGGCATTTCTGAATACTTCCCTCCGGCTTCCAGTATTTTTCCTCCGGCTTCTGCCTCAGAAGCTCTGACCCCCTTTCCATATTCCACATAGTTCCCCGCCAAAAATAAAGATAAAACCAGAACTACGGCTGCTATCCTCCAATAATAATTTCTCTTCCTCATAAGCCCGCTCCTTTCTTCCCTTCCGGACTATTTCCTGCCCTTATTTCGTTTCTCTGCTCCTGTGTCTCTCTGACCTCACCTTTTTCTAAATTTTGCTCCACCTCCTCTGCGGTCTTTCCCATCTGGCAGATTTCCTCCAGAATCTTTTGTCCGAATTTTGTACCCTCCTCCCGTCCTGCCAACATCTCAGCCTGATCTAATATCCAATTTCTTCTATTTCTCAGATCCCGTTTGGAAATCCCCGTATTCCACAGATCTTCTGTTAAAAACAAAAGCTGATTCATGCTCTCCTTAAGAAAACGAAGCTGTATCCAAACCGTTTCTCCTGTCAATAGTTCCTCTTCCGTAAGCCTGGTCAAGTTCTCCCAATATTCTTTTGCCAGAATCTCCTGTTCGTCCCTCTTTTCCCCATTTGCAAAACGTTCGTAATAACTTCCCAAATGGGAAAAAATCTCTGCCTGAGCCGTCCAAGGTTCTATTCTTTCCTCTCCTTCTACCATTTTCCCTGCTTCCTCCGCCTTCCGAAACCAACCGGTTCCCACCTGGCGCCCCTGATCTCCCTCCAGATCATACCAGCATATAACCCCCATCCGCGCAGCTACTGCACCATATTCTTCCGGATGTTCTGAAAGCAGTTCTTCATAGCTTTTCGACTGCCCAAGAGGAATAGTATGAAGCAAAAGGCGAAAAAAGGTTTCCTCCTCTTTTGTAAACACTCCGTCCTGATCTGCCTGTTCCAGATACTGAAGATAGCTCTCCCGCCTGCATGGATCCATAAAAACTGCCCGCCTGTAATAATCCAGGCTCTCCTCCCGGGAAACGCAAAGTGCCTCCTGAAGCAGCCTTTCATAATCCCAGTCCTGTTCCACATAGAAAGCAAATTCCTTAGGAAGCTCTCTGACCGCCAGCCCCAATGATAAAATCAGCATCAGAAGCGCTCCCAACGCTTTTTTGCGCTGACCTTCAAAATCATAGCTTCTTTTTAACTGTATCAGCTCTTTCTGCAGTTTTCGGCTGGTTTCGTATCGCTGTTCCTTTTCCTGACAAAGGCATTTTTTAATAATCTCTCCCAATTTTTCCGGACATCCTGGAATCTTTGCTTTTTTTAAAGACAGAGAATATTGTTTTCCGGAAATCAGATAATAAAGAGTCGCCCCCAGCCCGTACACATCTGTCCTCCCATCTACTTTTTCCGTCAAATCGAATTGTTCAGGAGCCGCAAATCCTTCGGTCCCATAGCGTCGTCTCTCCTCCTGACCAGTTTCTGTCCAGGCAGACCCGAAATCCACTAAAATCATCCTTCCATCTCTGCGGCAGATGATATTTGCCGGCTTCAGATCCAAATGCCAAACCGCCTTAGCCCTCTCATGAAGATAAGTCAAAGCTCCGCCGATCTGTATCCCCACATCCAATACCTGCCTTGGCCCCAGATGTCCCTGATTCCTTATGATCTCCTCCAGATCATGTCCACCCACATACTCCATCACCAGGTAAAGGTATGCTTCATCCTCCAGCACATCCAATACCCGGGGTAAATTAGGATGATGCAGCTTTTTCATGGCATTCAGCTCTCGAAAGCCCCCTCCATCCTGCTTTTTTTCAATGGCTTTGATCGCCCAGGGCTGTTCTGTCCGCAAATGCACGGCCAGCCACACACTTCCCTGACCGCCTTTTCCCAAAGGCTTTAAAACGCGATATCTGCCAGCCAATATCTCTCCTGCAACCAGTATGCCTCCCCTCCTTAACAGACAGAAAGAACCTCCCGCCGCATTTTACTGCCCCCGGAAATAAACTTCCTTCTGTACTTTTCTGTTCCGCTCTTTCTCTTTGCTTTTTCTGTTTGTTTTTACCTGTATCTTTCCGGTGCCGGCTCTCTATTGTTCGTTTTTTTAATCTGTTTGAAAAACCGGGCGAACGCCCACGAATTACTGAAATGATAAAATAGTGCTGACTTCTTTTTGGGTTTCCATTGCCATCCGCTTACAAAAGACAATATTCCACTTTACTCTTTGCTAATTTATATCCCACAAAATTATTCCTATGTGATTATTATAATCGTTTTGAGATGTTTGTCAAGAGGTTTCTCATGATTTCAACTCAAGTGCTCTGAAGCAAACTCACGAAAATAAAAACATTAAAAAAGCAGCAACTATTATAAGAATAATTACCGCTTTTTGCCTTTTCAAATTTTCATTTCTTGTATAACCTGATTGATTCCTTTTTTATGTCCTTCACTGTCCTTATCTTTATCTGGTATTTCAAAAAATCGAGATCCAGAAATTAATGTATGTATCCGCTCTCCAAACTCAAATGGATGGCACAAATCATTCCGATTTGCTACAATATACACCGGCATTTTTATGCTGCGTATCTGTTCAACAGACTTCACAGGTGCTTTTTCTGGCAAAATCAAATATTTCTGCCAATCTTTCAAACAGCTGGAATCCTGAAATGTCCTGATAAATGCATTTTGAGTATATAGTGAAGCTGCCGCTACCACGTTCCAGCCCTCTGTCTGATAAAACGCATCCAGTCCCCCTTTCTGCAAACATTTCCCAAGATCTGCATACGCAAGCCGCGTCTGTTCCGGCATAGAAGTTTCCACCCAGGCATTCCTTATCAGCAGAAGCTTTTCCACCCGTTCCGGATAACGGACTGCTAAATTCAAACATACTGCAGCTCCCATAGAGATTCCTGCAAAACAGGCCCGCTTGATCTTCAATTCTTCCATAAGAGCCACCACATCATCAGCCAAATGTTCAAAATCAAAGTGCTCCCAATCTGCGTCACTATTCCCATGGCCTTGTTGGTTTGGAACGATCAGTTGAATCCCTTCCTGGGGTTCATAGATTTTTCTGATCTGCTCAATACCTCCTCCCATTCCATGAAGAAAAAAAAGAGGACTGCCCTTTCCCCAGACTTCGTATTCTATTTTCCGGTCGTTGTGAACAAATTGCCTTTTGCTGCTTTTATCTGTTTTCGCAATCACCATTCTCTCCTCTTTCCTTCTGCATTACTTCTTTTAAAAATCTGCTGCTCTCAGGCACCTGCGTTTCAGAAAGTCCGTGCATAATGAGCGGTCCCTGATACCCCCATTGATCCAATAAGCGAATATAGTGTGGAAAGTCCAAAATTCCCTGACCGGCTGCCACAAAATTCAAATCGCCATGGAAAGAAAAATCTTTTGCATGGGCAATCACAATATCCTTTCCCAGAAGGTCAAATGCTTCGTCTAAAACGTTCTGCATATCTCTTACCTGATCCGGACGAAACAGGTTTGCTCCATCCATAATGATCTTCAGTCTATCCCCCCCTGCCTGATCCAAATATTTTCTGGCACGAAGAGGCGTATTTACAATATTGCTTGCCTCTGTTTCCACTCCCAAAATTACATCGTACTCCTGTGCGTACTGCAAAATCTCATCCGTTGTACGCATTAAATCTTCCCAAGCGTTTTCTTTCAGATTGTCCTCATGCCAAGTCCATTTATCCTTTGGATGTTTTGATCCGGTACATAAGGTCACGACTGGAATGCCCAGAACCTTTGCTATTCTGCACTGTTCCCGAAACTGTCTGCATCCTGCCCTTCTCCGTTCCATATCCGGGTCAACCATATTGAAAGTTCCTGATAAAGCATCCAGACGGATCTGGTAATTTTGCGTAACCTGACGTATCCGCTCCAGCTTCTCATCCTCCACATACTCCGGTAATGTATCAAGTCCTGCATTTGACAGATTAAACTGCGTATGAAAAATCCCATGCCCTGCCATTTTTTTACAAGTTTCTTCCAAATTTCTGGTCTCATAAGTTCGTGAAAATATCCCCAGTTCTCTCATAAGTTACAATGCCCCCTTCACATCTTTAAGAGCAATCCACTCTCCGCCCTTCTGCACAGACTGATAGGTAGCAATCAATGCCCGCATAACTTGTATGCCATCTTCCGCCAACGCTGCAATACTGGGAACTCCGTGAAGGATTGTATCTGCAAAGCCTTCTAGTTCTCTTCGGAAGAACTGTCCGTCATGGGCTGCCGGGGTGATGGAAATCTCCTGTTCCCCATCATAGCATTCTACCACTGAACTTTGAAACGCCCACGGATTGTATGTTTTAGCATAGACCGTTCCCTTTGTTCCATAAATCTCACAGCCTTCATGCCACTTTTGAGCAATGGTAACCGATAAATCCAACGTACCAATAGAACCATCTGCAAAATTACAGTCAATCAGCCAGGAATGTAATTTATCTTTATTTACATACCGTGCGGATACAGCATCAATATCACCCATGAAATACATGGCTGTATCAAATAAATGACTGCCATGTCCAAGAAGATAATAATGATCCAGAACTGCCTTGGGATTTCCTGCGGGCTTCTTCATATCATCGGATGAATATAACACTGGCATCATATTATCCGTCAGCGTGTATCTTCCATGTCCATCGCAATACCATCCCTTATAAGTAGTCACCTCTCCCAGTTTTTCTTCTTTAAATTTCTTAGCAAACTGAAGTCCCTCGTCATATCGCTTCATATGACCGATCTGAACAAACACACCCTTTTCATCAGCAAGACGTTTCAGTTCTTCACATTCTTCAATAGAAACTCCCATGGGTTTTTCGATAAAAACATGTTTTCCAGCCTGCACAGCCTGCCTGGCACAGGGAATATGAAACTGATCCCCAATACCGATAATCACAGCTTCCACTTTTGGATCCGCCAGCATTTCATTGTAATCAAAATATGCTGAATCCGGCTCATAAATTGCGGCCATTTTTTTGCAAAGAGCTTCTGACACATCACAAATGGCCTGTAAATGAATATTTCTTGCTTTTGTACTTCCAACCAAATGACCTGCCTGACAAATAATGCCGCATCCCAAAACGCCTACTCTCAAGCACTTTTCTTCCTTTAATACATTTGTTTTCATTTTTTCCTCCTTTTCAGTGCCATACCTCTTGCCTTATATTTTATATCATAGTTTCGTTAGTATTTCTGTATATGGTTCAATCTTCCTGTGATTCCAATTCCATCACAGGAAGATTCTGCACACCTCTGCCTTTATCCTTACCGTTTTCTTGCTATTGCCTTTTTTGCAGCACTTGCGATATCTTCCGGAGCAAGACCATAATGTTTGAGCAGTTCAAACGGATGTCCGGAATGACCAAATACATCCTTCACTCCTACGATCTCCTGAGGTACATATACGTCTGAAACAGTCAGCACTTCTGCTACTGCGCTTCCCAGTCCACCGATCACATTATGCTCTTCGCAAGTTACAATGGCTCCTGTCTCACTGGCAGCTTTAATCACCAGTTCTCTATCGATCGGTTTTATCGTATGCATATCAATGATCCTGGCATCAATTCCTTCTTCCAAAAGCAGCTTCTCCGCCTTCAATGCCTCCTGCACCATTAACCCACAGGCGATGATTGTTACGTCCTTTCCTTCTTTTAAGGTGACACCTTTTCCTATTTCAAAAGTATAATTGTCTATTTCATCTGTAACCACATCCACCGGACAGCGTCCTGTTCTCAAATAGCAAGGACCTTTTTGTTCCAGAAGTGCTTTCGTTGCCAACCTTGCTTCATATCCATCACAGGGAACAATCACTGTCATTCCAGGTATGGTTCTCATTAAGCTGATATCTTCCAATGCCTGGTGGGTTGCCCCATCTTCCCCTACTGTAAGTCCTGCATGACTTCCTACAATTTTCACATTTAATCCCGGATATGCAACACTGTTTCTTACCTGATCATAAACTCTCCCTGTAGCAAAAACAGCAAACGTGTGTACCAAAGCAGTAGCTCCACATGCCGCAAACCCAGCAGCCATGCCAACCATATTTGCTTCTGCGATCCCCACATTATAAAATCTCTCCGGAAATTTTTCTGCAAAATACTGTGACATTGTACACTTCTTCAAATCTGCATCAAATGCAAAGATCTTCTTATCATCTCCAAATTCTGCAAGCGCCTTTCCATATGCAACTCTTGTAGATACCTGTTCACCCATTCTTCCTGCCCTCCAGCTGCGCAATTTTTTTATTCAATTCCTCAAATGCTGTTTTCCACTCATCTTCTGTAGGCTGTCCGCCATGAAAACGGATCTGATCTTCAAATACAGATACTCCTTTTCCTTTTACAGTATCGCAAACGATCACCGTAGGTTTTCCTTTCAAAGAATCCGCCAGTTCCACTGCATTCCGAAGCTGTCTCACATCATGTCCATCCACGTTCAATACGTTCCAGCCGAAAGCTTCAAACTTTTCTCCAATGGGATAAGGCGACATAATATTTTCCACCCGGTCATCTAATTGAATCTTGTTATTATCTACAAATGCAATCAGATTATCGGCTTTATAAAAAGCTGCTGCCATAGCTGCTTCCCATACCTGTCCTTCCTGAATCTCTCCGTCTCCAAGAATTGCAAAAACACGATTCTCATATTCCTGAGCCTTTGCGAACAATGCCATTCCCAAAGCAACCGAAAGTCCCTGCCCTAAAGAGCCTGTACTCATATCTACACCAGGCACATGGATTTCAACATGGCCGGACAGATTACTGTTGATGTCCCGAAAAGTTTTTAAATGCTCCATTTCAAAAAAACCCTTCATAGCTAAAACAGCATACAGCGCCGGTGAGCAATGACCTTTTGACAAAACCAACCGATCTCGGTCCGGTTTATCCGGGTTGGACGGATCTACATTCATCTCACTAAAGTATAATACAGACAATATATCAGAAATCGACATAGAACCGCCAATATGTCCAGATCCAGCAGCCTTGATGGTCTCCAAAGCTGTTTTACGTATTTTGCATGCCTGCAGCATCAGTTCCTTTTCATTCTTCATAATTTTAAATTTTCACCTTTCCTTTCGCTGTACTCCAATGAGCATATTCGTATAATAACGCTTCATCACATTTATAATTCGATCAGATACAATTTCTTCCGGCGTGTTTTTGAGAAGCCCTTCTCTTATCTTTTCATACTGAACGGGCGCATACTGAGCAATCAAATACAATGGAATTGGTTTCACTGATAAATTTTTCATTAACTGTCGGCGCGCTTCCATCACTGCCGGCCGTGTAAAATAATACCTTGCCCGATCTGAATAGCTGTAAGCGCGTTTCATCTTCTGCTCCTCAGCAGTTCCGTGATAATAGTGACTCCAGTAGTCCGGCTCATTTTCCACCATTTCCCTTTCCAGTACTTCTTTAAAACGAGAGGGAGTAAAAGCCCAGACATCCGCCAGCACCTCTTCTATGTCTGCCAATGCAAACAGCGCTGCACGGTGCTCAAAGGTTAATTCCGGTCCAACTTTCAAAATACCTACTTCATCCATTATCATTTCCTGCAAATGTACCGGCGTCTGATAGTCTGATGAATGGCTTTCAAATACTAACGGCGGAAACTCTCTAATCTTCTGTGCCAGAGGTTTGGCAGCTTCATAGTCAAAATCATACACATGATCTTCTGAAAACTCTAAACCGATCTGGGCTACCACTGCTACAGTATCTTCCCACACCTGAGGAAGACCATTTTTCAAAAAAGCATCTTTAAAACACAGGATTGATTTTTCAAGCTCTTCCGGTTTAGTTACCACCATCTTTTCAGTTTTTTCTGACCCGCCTGGTACTGGAACTTCGCTTCCAATCACATATACTGGACGATACTCCCAAATCGTATCCATTTTCGTCTCTTCGTATGTTTCCTCTGCGATCTTCGCCAAGCGCACTGCACGTTCTGCAATCAATCTATCTGAAAAATGTCGGTCACCTTTCAATGGCATCGTTGGATCTAAATGAATTTTTCGGAATCCTGCTGCCACATAAGACCGAACCAATTCTTCTGATCGTTTCATGGCCTCTTCCTCAGCCAAATCCTTCCACGCAAAGGGCCCCAGATGATCTCCTGCTAGTATCAACCGATTTTTATCAAAACCAATCTCCTCTGCAAAAGAACAAATCATATCTGCATAGTTCTGGGGTGTCATACCCGTATAGCCGCCATACTGATTTACCTGATTTACGGTTGCCTCGCAAATAAAATAGGCATCCGTCTTTTTCGCATATTTCATACAGCTTTTTAATACCACCGGATCTGATCCCGTTACGGAAAAACACCCCTCACGCGAAAGACGTTTCAACGGATTTACCCTTTTACTTTCCATTCGTCTCCTCTTACTATTTTCCATATGGTTTCCTGGGAAATCTCTCCCTCCATAGGACCAAATGCAGCTGCATTTAATGCTCCAGCAGCAGCTCCCATTTTAGAAGCTTCCTCCACAGTTTTTCCTTCCAAAATTCCACAGAGAAATGCGGCATCAAAACTATCTCCAGCTCCCGTAGGATCTTCCTGTACCACTTTATAAACTTTCTGTTTTACTTTTAGCCCTTCTCGTGTGTACACTTCAGAACCTTTCGAACCGTTTTTCAAAACCAGAATTTCCAACTGGTCATTTTGAAAAACTTTCTCTATTGCTTTTTCAAGCTCACTTTCCCCTGTCAAGATCTTTAATTCTGAAACTCCAGGCATTAAAATTGCAGACTGTTTTAACACCTCCCGAAGCATCTGAATACATTTCGGGTCTTTCATCAATTCCGGGCGAACATTCGGATCAAAACTGATCTGCACCCCCCTTGCATGAAGCATGGATATCGTCTTTAAGATCTCCACTCCAAATGCTTCATCCATCATCAACGAGCATCCCATCACATGCATATACTTGGTATCCCGAAAATCTTCCAGCGTCTCCGGCGCCTTGGCCCTTACTGTTGGAGAACCGTCTGTATAAAAAATAAATTTTCTTTCTCCATCCGCAAAATATGTAACAAAGGCAACTCCGGTATTCCCTTTCGGTGAGATCAAAACCTTACTTACGTCTACACCATCTGACTTCAGCCGCTGGAGAATATTAATACCAAAATCATCTTCACCCACTCCGCTGATAATCGCAGCGCTATGTCCTAATCTTGCCACCGTACTTATAAAAATTCCAGGTGCTCCGCTGGGAAACGGACCTCTAAAAAAGTCAGTCTCATAAAACGGAATATCTTCATGAGGCCTCATAATCTCCACCAGAAGTTCCCCCATAGTGATGATCTCTGCCATTCCAACCACCTCACCTTACTTTAACCTTCTATGATTGCTTATAAACCAAGACAACACTGTTTTAAAAATTTCAGTGAATTCTTAATAAGTTCTGTTCTTCTATCCTCATCAGCGCCTCCGCTCAAATCCCGGAATACACGGCAGTCATGCCCTACTTCACCGCCTGAAAGCAAAAACGGCTCCATCACAACATACTTATCAAACTTTACTGTTCTCAAAGCTTTTCCAAATGCCGGCCAGTCAATGCTGTTATTCATGCCGGGAAGCTTTCTGTTACATTCTCCTACATGCACATGAGAAAGGAGTCCCGCTTTTCCGGTATTCACAACTGCATCTATCATATTATCTTCTTCGATATTCATATGATACGTATCCAGCAAGATTTTTACTGCCGGGCAGTTCACACGGCGGCAATATTCTATCGCTTCCGCATGATCCGTAAGAATATATGTCTCGTTTCGATTCAAAATCTCCAACGCAATTTCAATATCTTTCTTTTCCGCATAAGAACCAACTATTTTTAAGCACTCGATGCTGCGTTCCCATGCCCCTTCTTTATCTTCAACTCCTGAAAAATCTGTTGGCCAGAAAGAATAAATAGCCCCTACCAAAACTCTTGATCCCAACAGCTCCATATGGTCTATGATCGTTTTGAAATACACAATACCATTTTCTCTGGTTTTCTGATCTATAGACGCCAGATCGTATTGTTTTGCAGGTCCTGAATTAGTAGAAAATTCAACCCCACATTCCTCACCTTTTTTCCGCAAAGCGGTAATATCATCTTCTGACATACGATAGAGATGATCCGCACTTATTTCCAAAACATCAAAACCGCAGTCTGCCAGCCGCTTTGTCATTTCCAGATACTCCGCAATGGTAAAACTCCAATTATTCTGCCAATAAGAATAATTACACCCAAATTTCATACATTCATCTCCTTTATCTGTTCTTTATTTTCATTTACTCAAATATTTTTTTTAGTGTTTCAAGGTCTCTTAAAAATACTTCCCACTGGGAATTCCGAACGGCATCATTCCGAATAGCCGGCTGACAATAATAATTTTCCGTAATGATCCATCCTTCATATCCTAAATCCTTCAGCAGTTCCATCTGTTTAAAAAAGTCCGTGTTTCCCTCCCCCAGCGCTCTGCTTCCAGCCGGTTCCGGTTTTGCATTGCCATCTTTTACATGAAGCTGTTTCGCCATATATGGATACAGGTTCTGCAGCTGCTGGCACTGATCCAAATCCCAGTTATATTTCATATTCTGGGAATCATAATGGATTTTTAAGTTGTCTGCACCGACCGCTTCTAAAATCTCAATCTGCCGATCCCAGGAAAGCGGATTCTCAGTCATAACCGTAATCCCTTTCTTCTCAGCTCTTTCACAAACAAATCTCAACGCTTCTATTGTATTTTCAATGTGAATTTCCTCTCGAAGACGGTTCTCTCCAAAATTAGGAATCATAATACTGTCTATTTTCATTTCATTTGCCACATCTATTGCTAATTCCATCATGTCAAATGCAATTTTCCCGTCTTCCGTATTGCATCCTTTTGCATATCCATGCTTCATGAGATCATTTAACACAATCGCCGGATATTCCAAATGGTATTTTTCCTTTTCCTCTAAATACGCCTCCTGCACGCCTTTCTGTGCCAATGCATATCCAAATTCATAGCTTCCAAGCTCCAGCTGCAGCCCGTCAAGCCCTGCCTTATGTGCCAGGTACGGTGCAAACAAACTGTGTCCCGGCAATCCCCAAACGGTACTTCCAAATTTTATTTTTCTCATAATAACCCCTCATTTTCATTTTTTATTCCAAGTTTGAATGACGTTTAAACATTTCTTTGCCATCTGTTGCCTGTTCCATCATACCCAAAACTATTATATCTCCAGCCAATAAAATGCCCTGTTCAAACAAAGAAGCCATGGGCTGAACGGATACAAATTCACTGTCTTCCTGTTTTTTACTGGGAGCTTTAATAAGAATTACCCCATCTGCCATTTGTGTCAGTGTAGATCCCGGCGTTGCTGTAAATACCAGTACCTTTCCGCCAAACCCTTTTGCTTTTCTGGCAAGATCAACAAACTGTTTTGTCTCCCCTGAGCCGGAGCAAAGAATCAGCAAATCTCCTTTCTCAAAATTAGGGGTATTGGTATCTCCCATCACATATACTTCCCGCCCCATGTGCATAAGACGCATTACAAAAGATTTCCCCGCATATCCAGCCCTTCCAAGGGCATGAAAAAAAATCTTGTCTGATTGATTGATCAATCCCACCGCCCGGTCTACCTGTTCCTGAGAAATTTCATCAAGAACCGTTTCCAATTCGTTCAGTACGATTCGCTCATTGCCTCTAAAGCTCATTCTTATTCCTCCAGTATTTTGTTTCTTTCTTTTTGATTTCTATGGCATTCTTAAAATTTCTCTTTTTCAGAAAAAATCGTTTTTATTTATTCTTTTTTAGGAATGCCCGCACACTTACTGTACGAGCATTCCTATCTGATCCCTTATAAAACTATACTGCTATAAAAATATACTATCTTCATTCCTCTACATACTGATCAATATTTTCACTGGTAACCAATTCAAACGGAATATAAGTCTCTCTTTCCACTTCACGTCCCTGTGCAAGTGCGATTGCTTTTCTTACAGCTTCTGCACCCTGAGTAGTTCCATCCTGACGAACAGATGCACTAAGTTCACCATCTTTGATCATTGCTGCCGCTGCTTCAGTAAAGTCTACACCGATAACAACAATATCTTCTCTTCCGGCCTCAAGGCAAGCCAGTCTCACGGCTACTGCCATATCGTCATTGTCACAGATAATCGCATTCAATTCCTCGCCATACTTTGCAATCCAGTCCTGAGCAAACTTAGATGCTTTATCTCCCTGCCACTCTGCAGACTGCTCATCCAGCATCTTCCATCCTTCCTGTTTATCCATTACATTATGCACGCCTTCCGTTCTCTGAATAGCTGCAGTATTTCCGATAATACCCTGGCAATGTGCGTAACCGCCCTCATCGCCCAGCTGCTCAAGAACATAATTCGCCATGATCTCGCCGGCTTCTACATCGTTAGAAATAGAAATACCTTCACAATCATCTGCGTTACTTGTCAGAGAGTTTACCAAAACAACGGGAATGCCTGCTTCATGGCAGATATCAACAACGGCCGCTGATCCATCTAATTCAGCCGGCTGCATAATCACTGCATCCACGCCCAAATTCACCAAATCATTTGCACCTGTAACCTGAGTAGACGGATCGGTATTTCCATCCAGCAAGTAATACTCATCCACAATACCTTTTTCTTTCGCCTCTTCAAGAACCGCCTCTCCGCCTCCGTTGATAACCAGTTCAAATGCATTACTCTGATTCTTCTGAAGCCATCCGATAGTCACCGGATCATGTCCCTCTTCCAGCGTTGTCATTTCTGCCGCTGCTTCTGCCTCTGTTGCTGCCTCTGTTGTTGCCTCTTCTGCAAAAGCTGCAGAACTTGCCGCCATCACCATCATTGCCCCAAACATCATTGCCAATACTCTTCTCTTCATTTTTTGTTCCTCCTTGTTTTTTATACTCAATCACCCCATTGTGATTTAAGTTTCTTAATATTTTTTACTGCAATGCCTATGAATTTCCAATCTCAATCGCACACTATCATTTTCTAATTTTTCCGTTTATTCATTGCCATATCCAACATTACCGCGCCGATAATCAGCAGGCCTTTTGTAATGGTCTGAAGATAGGAACTGATTCCCAGCAGGTTCATTCCATTATAAATAATTCCAATAATTGCAATTCCAATTACAGTCCCAGGAATTGTGGCAACACCGCCTGCAAAAGAAGTTCCGCCAATAACACAGGCTGCAATTGCATCCGTCTCATAAGCCACTCCAATATTCGCTTGTGCAGCATTAATACGGCTTGTCAAAATAATGCCTGCAACCGCTGAACAAAATCCCATCCAAACATAGGTCAGAACCTGCACCTTAAACACATTAATACCACTGGCAATGGCAGCCGCCTTATTTCCGCCTGTTGCATAAACATATCTGCCAAATTTTGTCCAATGCATCATAATGTACGCAGCTATGGCAACAAGAAGCAAGATCAAAACAGAATAAGGAATAACATCTGCAAATTTTCCAAGACCGATCTGGCGAAAATTCTTATTCGTCAATGTTTTCGTACGCCCATCGCAAAGCACATAGCCCACACCGCGGATTACCAGCTGCGTTGCCAAAGTTACCACAAAGGGGAACATATTCATTCCGGCAATCAACACTCCATTAAGAAGGCCAAACAGACTGCAAATTACGGTTGACGCAATCACACACAAAAGAATGCTCTCCGAATAATCAAACACAATTCCAATCACAACACTGGTCAGCGCAAGCATCGAACCAATAGAAAGGTCAATACCGCCTGCTGTAATAACAAAAACCATCCCCAGTGCAAGCACTCCGTTTACAGATACCTGCTGCAAAATACTAACCACATTTCCCGGTTTCCGAAACGTTGGTGACACAATACTCATAAATACAATCATCAACAACAAAATAAAAACAATACCGTATTTTTTCATAAATACGTTCTTGGACATTCCAAATATCATAGTTTCTTTCTTATCTGCTTTTTCCATACTAGCCTCCTATTATTCACCGAACTGCTTTCTGAGAACATCCTGCTGCGTTACCGCACCGCTCAGAAGCTCCTGGCGCATCACTTCTCCGCAAATTGTTCCTTCATGATAAATGAGCAACCGATCGCTCATTCCGCTTACTTCCGGATATTCCGAAGAAACCATGATAATTGCCATCCCCTGTGCTGCAAATTTACACATCAAGGTATGTATCTCTGATTTTGCGCCAACGTCAACTCCTCTGGTAGGCTCGTCCAAAATAAGCAGTTTCGGATTTGCCATAATCCATTTAGACAGCACCACTTTCTGCTGATTGCCTCCAGACAGTGAATATGCTTCTGATTCAATACTGGCTGCCTTTACTGTTAATTCCTTTGAAACATTGGTTACTTCCTGCTTTTCTCTTGCCTGATTAAGAATGAAGCCTTTTTGCTTTTTTCTAAGATTAGGAAGTGAAATATTTTCCCGTATTGACCGATTCAAACACAAACCAAAACCTTTTCTGTCCTCATTCACCATTGCAATTCCCATATTAACCGCATCGGCAGGACTTTTAATTTTTATTTCTTTTCCTTCCAAAAACATCTTTCCTGACGAAATAGGATCTAATCCAAAAATAGCCCTCATCGTCTCGCTTCTTCCTGATCCTACCAACCCGGCAATACCAAGAATTTCACCTGCATGAACTTCAAAGCTAATATTTTTAAATCCCTTCCCGGTCAGACCTTCGCATCTAAATACCACATCGCCAATGGGACAATCCACTTTTGGAAAAATATTTTTCAGCTGGTATCCAATCATCATAGAAATCAGTTCATCCTTGTTCGTATCTGCTATATCCTTTGTCCCCACGTAAGTTCCGTCTCGGAAAACAGAAACGCGATCACATATTTCAAATATTTCTTCCATTCTGTGAGAAATATAAATAATCGCAACACCTTGTTTCTTTAGATCCCTGATAGTATCAAATAAGTGTCTTGTTTCCTCACTGTCTAATGATGACGTGGGTTCATCCATAATAATAACTTTCGCGTCACAAGATACGGCACGGATAATTTCCACCATCTGCGCCTGCGCTAACGTCAGCTGTTCCATGGTTACCGTTGGTTTTACATGAAATTCAAACTGATCTAAAATTTTCTGGGCACGCTCATTTGTTTTCTTTTTGTTTAAAAAAATACCTTTTGTATCTTCTCGGTTTAAAAAGATACTTTCCGCAACAGATAAATGTGGTTCTGGGTTCAACTCCTGATGAACCATGGCAATTCCTTTTGCGATTGCCTCTGCCGGGCCTTTTACTGTATAGGGCTTATCCTCAAAAATAATCGTTCCACTGTCCGCCTTATGAAGTCCGATAATACATTTCATCAGCGTAGATTTTCCTGCTCCATTTTCTCCCAGAAGAGCATGAATTTCTCCTGGTCTTAAGGAAAAATCCACATTTTTTAGAGCCTGAGTACCACCGAACGCTTTCGAAATGCCACGACATTCAAGAATATTTTTTTCTCTCATTTCCGCTCTCCATTTCTTTCTGATTTTGTCCCTGTCTAAAATCTTTAAATATACGTGTTATAATTAAATCATTCCACATTGCGATGCCTTGCTTCAAGATCCGCATAGGTCAAACCCATTTTTCTAGCCAGCAGCATAATGATCACATCGCACATCATATACAAATGCTGTTCATACTGATTCCCCATCATTTGCACCGTAGGCACCACATCATTTCTCTTTGCAAGGTATGCCGTGGCCCGGATAAATACTGGATAATCAGAATATTCCGTCACATGTCTCCCATCAGGATTTCCAGTAAACGTTAATATTTTTCCCCCCGCTTCATGAACCTTCTTCAGGTAATATGTAAAAGATCCCACTTCGCCTGAACCCTCTGAAGTGATATACAAATCCCCTTCTTCAATCCCAACTGTAGTATCATCAAATAACCATTGTACCTGTTTTCCCAAATGGGCAAGCCGCATTGCAAATCCCCTTAAAGAAATCCCTTCTCTTCCAGCAGCATAAACAAAAATTTTAGAAGCATTCAAAATTGCAGCTATAGCTTCTGATAATTCCTGCATGTCTAATCGTTCAAATACTTTTCTATGTTCTTCTGCTATCTGGGCAGTCAACTCTCTGTACTCCTTTTCCAGTTCCATGCTCTCACTCCTTTTCTATGATATTTCTATTCCGGCCATCTGAGCTGCCAAGGCACAGGCGCCAAACATTCCAGCTTCAGAACCTAACACAGCTTTTATAACTGGACAATAAGATCTTTCTGTTGCAACCATCTCTCTGCAGTTTTTGTTTACCTGATCAAGAAGCAAATCCCCTGCATTAGAAATGCCACCTCCAATCACTACAATCTCCGGATTATAGAAAGTCATTACATTTGTGACTCCAACTGAAAGATAATGAATAAATCTATCAAATACTCGAATACAAACCGGATCTTTTTCTATCACTCCTCTTGTAATCATACGATTATCGTACTTTCCATCTGCTTCATGAATATATTTATGAAGCAGCGTACTGGGTATCGCACTAGCCATCTCCAAAGCATCCCTTTTTAAAGCAGATCCTGAACAGTAGGCTTCCAAATGTCCTCTGCGTCCGCACAAACAAATATCTCCGCCTTCCGCAGCCACAATCATATGGCCTAGCTCAGCTGCCATATTTTCGCTTCCTCCAAATATTTGTCCGTCTATTACAACGCCTCCGCCAACTCCAGTTCCTAAAGTTATCAAGGTAAGACTTTTTTTCTTATGACCTCCAAAAACATATTCTCCAAGAGCATTTATATTTCCGTCATTTTCAATCGTAACCGGCGCCGAAAAATAATTTCCTATTTTTTCAGCCGGATTAAATCCATCCCATCTTACCACGGATAAATACACCGTTTTCCCCGCTTTGCGATCTACTGTTCCTGGAAGCCCCATAGCCAAATGCAAGACTTTTGGATTTTGAATACCTTTCCGTTGAAACATTTCATTTAAAGTACTAATCAAACGATCTGAAATTCTCTCGTACCCTTCTGATACATTCGTAGGAATGGAAGTCTTTGTTACAACTGAAAGCATCGTATCCATAATCATAAGCTTAATGTTGGTTCCTCCAACATCTATACCTATTAAGAATTCTCTCATTTTTTCTTGTTTCCTTAATCGTTTTCGCTTGTTTTATTATTTTTCCTCTTTACGTATGTATGATACCCCATTTTTTATTGTTTTTCAAGTACTATTTTATTGTTTTTTATCATTTACGCATTTTAAACAATTTCTTTTCTCTGTTTTTGTGCATTTTATAT
>CAJLNC010000017.1 GCA_905207905.1 uncultured Lachnospiraceae bacterium
AGAGAAATACAAGGTGATTCACGTGGCGGGAACCAACGGAAAAGGTTCTGTGTGCGCTTTTACCGAATCCATTCTGCGTCATGCAGGATACCGCACCGGCCTGTTTATCTCACCCCATCTGGTAAAGCTCAATGAGCGGTTTCAGATCAACGCAGAACCGGTGTCTGATGAAGTTTTTCTGGAGGCTTTCCTTATTGTAAAAAAGAGGATTGAGGAAATGGTGGCTGAGGGCTTTTGCCATCCCACTTATTTTGAACTCCTGTTTGCAGTGGGGACAGTGATTTTTGCCAGAGAGCGGGTGGAATATCTGGTGCTGGAGACGGGGATGGGAGGACGGCTGGATGCCACCAACACAGTGGCCCATCCTGCGGCCTGCGTCATTACCTCCATCAGTCTGGATCACACCGAGTATCTGGGAGATACGGTGGAAGCGATTGCCGGAGAGAAGGCCGGTATTATCAAAGAAGGGGTTCCGGTGATCTATGACGGAAGAGACCGGAAGGTGGAAAAGGTGATTGCGGATCGGGCGGCCAGCCTTCATGCCCCTGCCTGCCCTTTCTACAGCCAGATGTGCGAAATCCTGGAGCAGACGGATAAAAGCATTGATTTTGTCCTGAATAACAGGTATTATGATTACAAAACCGTACGGATTCCCTATTTGGCAGAGTACCAGATCGTGAACAGTTCCCTGGCCATGATGCTGATTCGTGTGCTGGATCCGGAAAAGAAGATTTCAGACAAAACGGTGCTGGAAGGGATTGCGGACACCAGATGGAGCGGCCGGATGGAGACGGTTTTGCCGGGCGTGGTGCTGGATGGAGCTCACAATGCGGCGGGGATTGAAGAGTTTTTAAGAACCGTCTGCAGTGTGCAGAAGAAAAAACCGGTATTCCTTTTGTTTTCCGCAGTGATTGAAAAAGACTATGAGGAGATGATCCGGGAGATCTGCCGGGAGGGAGATTTTACCTCCATTGTGGTGACCCAGATCGGAGATGACAGAAGAGTGGAGGCCCAGGCGCTGGCGCAGGTGTTTCGGAAGTACACCAAAGCTCCTGTGATTGTGAAGGATCAGGTGAAGGAGGCCTTTGAGACTGCTCTGGAGAAAAAGGGAGAGGGAATGCTGTTTTGCGCAGGCTCCCTGTATCTGGTGGGGGAGATCAAGGCAGTGATCAGTGAACAGAAGGTGCACAGGCACTAGAGGAGGACAACCATGATCAATTATGAAGAGGAACTGAAAAAATTTCATCCCAGCATGGATGTCAACGAGGCGGAGGACGCCATATACAGCAGAGATCTCACAGATGTGACAGATATTCTGAAAGAAATGCTGAAGGAAGAAAAGAAAAAAAGAAAATAGGGGGCTTTTATGAGATGTATTTACTGTAACACGCCCCTGGCAGCCATCGACTATTGTCCCGGCTGCGGAGCGGACATTACCATCCAGAAACGGATCGTCCGCATTTCCAACCTTTTGTACAATCAGGGGCTGGAGAAGGCTTCTGTCCGGGATCTGTCCGGGGCTATCGCCTGTTTGAAACGGAGCCTGAAGTTTAACAAAGAAAATATTGATGCCAGGAATCTGTTGGGGCTTTGTTATTTTGAGACTGGGGAGGTTGTGTCTGCCCTCTGCGAGTGGGTGATCAGCAAGAACCTTCAGCAGGAGGACAATCTGGCGGATCATTACATAACCCAACTGCAGAATAATAAGAATCGTCTGGACACGATCAATCAGACTATTAAGAAGTATAATCAGTCCATAGAATACTGCCGTCAGGATAATGAGGATATGGCAGTGATCCAGCTGAAAAAAGTGATTGCTCAGAATCCGAAGCTGGTGAAGGCTCATCAGCTTCTGGCGCTTTTGTATATGAAGCATCAGGAGTATGAGAAGGCCAGGCGGCTTCTGAAAAAGGCTGCGGCAGTGGATAATACCAACACCACTACCCTTCGCTACCTTACAGAGATCGAGGAGATCACAGGCAAGAGCACAGCCCTGGGACCCCGGAAAAAGCGGGTGGCCCCGGAGAAGGAGGAGGGGATGGGAGGAACGCTGCGCTATATCAGCGGCAATGAAACCATTATCCAGCCCACTACCTTCCGGGACAGCTCCACGGTGGCAACGTTTATCAACATTGTGCTGGGCATTCTTTTAGGGGGCGCTATTGTGTGGTTTATGGTGGTTCCCGCCAGCCGGCAGAGCGTCCAGGATGCAGCCAATAAGCAGGTGACGGATGCTAATATGAAGCTGGCCTCTGAGACGGCCAGACTGCAGGACCTTCAGGATGAGATCGATGAGTATTCCGCCCAGGCGGATGCAGCAGATGCAGACAGGGACAAGGCCCTTGACAAAGCGGCCAGCTATGAAGAGCTGCTGGGGTTGGCGGACCTTTATGTTCAGGGGAAGCAGAGTGAGGCGGCCAACAGCTTATCTTCCCTGGATGCAGCCCAGTTTGAGGGCAATGCCCTCAAACTGTACGAGAATCTGATGGGTGCGGTGAGTGGAGCTTTGTTTAGCCAGTACTATACTGCAGGCACCACAGCGTATGCCGCCGGAGACTATCAGACAGCAGCAGAGCAGCTGACTTTGGCGGTGGAGTCTGATCCGGAAGGAGTCCAGACCAATCATTACGATGCTTTGTATTTTTTGGGCTTTGCTTACTTTAATCAGGGAAATACTGCAAAGTCTGACGAGATCTTCCGGGAGATTGTCACCAAATATCCTGCACAGGCTGGCAATGTACAGGGATACATCAGCAGCGGATCGGCAGATACCGGAGGACAGCCTGACAGCCAGACCGGCAGTCAGGGAGAGGCTTCCATGAACGGCGGGGATACTGCCCGAGGCGGCCAGGGTGCTTCCGGAGCGGGTCAAGGAGACGGCGGGATCACTGTCTGGGATGAGTCCGGAGACACAACCGGAGGTGATCTTGGATACGATCCTGCAGATGTGGCCTGGACGGATCCCAACACAGGGCTGCATTATGATATGTATGGAAACCTGCTGGGATAAGAACGTTTCAGGTCTTTCAAGGGATTTCCGAAAAGAGGTCTGAAAAAGAAAATAGAAAAAATTCAGAAGAGGAACGCACAACAGAAATTTAGAAGCTGAGAGGAAAAACAGATAAGAGAAACCCCGAAGAAGGGGCTGACAGAACCTGAATGGGCGGCTGCGTCTTTTGATCTGCAAAAAACTGCGGAAACAAAAGACTATGCCCGGGATTTCAGGAACTGTCGGCTCTTTTTTTATCATTAGGAAATCAGCTCTTTTCTGACCGTATGGTCTCTTGTACACGGATGCTATGGTCCCATATGCACAGAGGCTGCTTCTGAATGATAAAAATGCTTCGCAGGATCGCAGAGCAGCGGCGAAGTCTGTAAAGTACACAGTTGCTTTCTATAACCCGGGGTGAATTGCAAAAGAGCGGTCAGAGTAGAAAAGATTTAAAGCAGGAGCGACCTGCCAAGCAGAAAGGCAGGCTGTTTAAAAAAGTGGAAGGGAGTAGAAGAAATTATGAAAAAGGGGTTTGAAATTTCCGGAACTAATCTTACCATCCATCTTCCGGCGGAAGTGGATCATCACAATGCAGAGGAACTGAAAAATACAGCGGATGAACTGATGCAGAGCCGCAATATACGGCGCATTGTGTTTGACTTTCAAAATACCGTGTTTATGGACAGCTCCGGCATTGGGATGATCATGGGAAGATATCGGAATCTCCGTTTTATGGGAGGCCATGTCATTGCAGTGCAGGTCAGTGAGCGGATGCGCAGAATTTTAACTATGTCGGGAATCTACAAGGTAATGGATATCTATGAAGGCCTGCCGAGCCAGTATGGATTATGATAAGGGGGACAAACATGAATACAGAAAATGAGATGAGACTGGAATTTGACAGCAGATCCTGCAATGAGGGATTTGCAAGAGTGGCAGTGGCAGCGTTTCTGACTCAGTTGAATCCTACGCTGGAAGAAGTGGCGGATGTAAAGACCGCTCTGTCGGAGGCAGTGACCAACGCCATTATCCATGGTTATGAGGGAGATGGAAAGAAAAAGGTTGTGGTGGAGTGCAGGATCCGTCCGCGAACCTTGGAGATTATGGTGGAAGATCAGGGAATTGGGATTCCGGATGTGGAAAAGGCCATGGAACCTCTCTTTACCACAAAAGGTGACTGCGAGCGGGCCGGTATGGGATTTTCTTTTATGGAGGCCTTCATGGATACTCTGGAAGTGGAATCTGCCCCGGGAGAGGGAACCAGAGTAAAAATGTCCAAGGAGATCGGAAGGGCAGAGCATAAATATGAAGTATAGATATGAGAGGTGAAGAGACGCCCCATGGAACGTACGCTTGCAATGATTGAACAGGCACACCAGGGGGATAAAGAGGCAAGAGAGAAGCTGGTAGAGGAAAATCTGGGTCTGGTTTTTACGGTGGTGCGCCGATTCACAGGCCGGGGCTGCGAGATGGAGGACCTGGTACAGATCGGGAGCATCGGACTGTTGAAAGCGATAGATAAGTTTGATCAGACCTATGAGGTGAAGTTCAGCACCTACGCGGTGCCCCTGATTGCCGGAGAGATCAAACGGTTTCTTAGGGATGACGGGATGATCAAGGTGAGCCGATCCCTGAAGGAGACGGCGGTTTTAATTTACAGTACCAAAGAAGCTATGGAGAAACGGCTGGGGCGGGAGCCGGATCTGGAGGAGCTGGAGGCAGAGCTTAAAATCTCCAGGGAGGATATGATGCTGGCGTTAGAGGCTTCCGCTGAGGTGGAGTCCATCTATCGCCCGATCCATCAGGGAGACGGCAATGCGGTGCTTCTGGTGGACAAGCTGGAGGAAAAGGAAAATGCCAATGAAAAAGTACTGAACCGAATGCTGCTGGAGCAGCTGTTAAAGATTCTGGAGGAACAGGAGAGAAGGCTCATTGATCTGCGATATTTCTGCGACAAAACCCAGATGGAGACTGCCAGGGAGTTAGGAATCTCCCAGGTGCAGGTCTCGAGAATGGAAAAAAAGATTTTGCAGAAAATGCGTGGGAATCTGGGAAAATGCAGAGTATAGCCAGGAACTATTCGGCCATCGGTAAAGGAAGCCCTGAAAGGAAGCAGCTTTCCAGTTTTTGGCAGAGGGAGTAGAGCGCGACAGAAAGGTAGGAGAACACAAAGAGCAGCGAAAAAAGATTTATGCATAAGATCCGTCTCATTTTCTCATACTGTAAGAAAAGAAAACTTCCGGAAAAAGCAGAGGTCTGGGATGTATTTCGAAGAAAAGGAGCGGATGATTATGAGAAAATTTATGAGCAGATGCTGGATCTGGGTGATGGCGCTGATTCTGGCAGGAGGAATTTTTTATTATTTCTGGGAGGGGAAAGAGAAGGACTTTGGCGATACCGGCACACTGGTGAGAAAGGCCTGCAGGGAAGTCAGGCAGTCTGTTGGCCTGTGAGAGGGAGAAGACATTTGAGCTTGGAAAAGAAAACCAGGGCAGAGGGTATTTTACGCCCTGGTTTTTGAAAACTCACAGAGAAAGGGTGGCGTGCTATGACCACAGTATATCTTCAGATTGATAAAAATGTAAAGGTGACGGACACGGTTTTCGTCTTAAAAGAACTGGGAAAGGTAAGCTGTCAGGACAAGGCCCTGGAGGTAAAGCTGAAACTGCTGAAAATTCCATCCGTCCAGGTTCAAGGGCCGGGGCGGTATGTTTTTTCAGTGCTGGATGTAATCGAGGTGATTCAGAAGGAATATCCTTCGGTGGAAGTGAATAATCTGGGAGAGACAGATTTTGTGGTAACGGTGGAGAAAAAAAAGAAACCTTCCCAAATCTGGCAGTGGACGAAGACGGTGTTTGTCTGTGTGCTGGCCTTTTTCGGGGCCGCATTTTCCATCATGGCCTTTAACAATGACGTGGGAGTGACGGAGTTGTTTAGTCGGCTTTATCAGATGTTTACCGGCGCGCCTTCAGACGGCTTTACTGTGCTGGAAATTACGTACTCGGCAGGGCTGGGTCTTGGAATTGTGCTGTTTTTCAATCACTTTGGCAGGAAAAAGATCACTGCGGATCCCACGCCCCTGGAAGTGCAGATGCGGCTTTATGAGGATGAGGTGGACACCACCATCATAGAAGCGGAAAACAGAAAAAAAGAAAACTAAAACCTGAAATACAAATAAAAAGCGGTGGTTCAGAGGTTTTACAGTAGGAGGAAAGGGCATGGAGGTTTTGGGAAAGGAAATTTTACTGGGGATTATCGGCAGCGCTTCGGGTGTTTTGGTGGCCGGAGGCGTGGTGGCTTTGATGGTGGGACTTGGGATCATCAGGCGCTTTATCGGCATCAGCCATACTGCCAGTCATGTAAAGCTGTGTGAGACCTTTATCAGTCTTGGCGGCGTGTTCGGGTGCATTCTTACAGTGTACTTTCCAAGACTTGGACTGGGGGAGGCGGGCCTCGCCGTTTTGGGGCTGTTTTGCGGTATTTTTGTAGGAGGCTGGATCATGGCCCTGGCGGAGCTTCTCAGTATTTTTCCGATTTTTGCCAGAAGGCTCGGATTGGTGAAGGGGAAGAGCTGGATCATCCTGACTCTTGCGGCAGGAAAAATAGGAGGGAGCTTGTTGGGATTTTATATGAGATGGGGAAAAAAATAGCCGTTGGGGGTTTTGTAATCGGAGAAAATCTGGTATACTACCAGAGAAAAGTACCAGGAACGGCTTGTAAGAAAACGGCTTGGAGAAGAAGTAACTGGTAACGGAGAGGTGTGATAGAAATTGAAGGAGCTGGGAAGGGTAAGCTATACCAAGGAGGAATTGTCCAGACGGGTGAAGGTGCCTGCTATCGTGGAGCAGGATCTGAAGCGGATCATCAGTGACCGGCTGGAGCAGTGCGGACTGTATTTCCGGGTGTTTTCCCGGATTAAGACTGCCACCTCCATGGCACATAAATTTGAACTGAAAGACTATGGGGACGGAAGAAAATTGCAGGATCTTATCGGGGTTCGCATTAACCTTTATTTTGACGATGATGTGGATATCTGTCAGCATATTATGGAGCATACGTTTGATGTGATTGATTGGTCCACCTCCGAGCGCAGCGAGGAGGAGTTTAAGCCAACAAAGCTAAACGGAGTATTCCGGCTGCCGGAATATCTGAAAAATCAGATTTCTTCTGATACCTGGGAGATGTACATAGACGATACTTTTGAGGTACAGATCAAGACCATTTTCTTTGAGGGCTGGCATGAGATCGAGCATGACATGCGCTATAAGGGAGAGGAGCTGTGGAAGGATTACAAAGGATTTTCCAGATATTTTAACAGTATTTTGGCAACGTTGGAGCTGTGTGATAAATCCATGGTGACCCTGTTCGAGGATCTGGGGCATGCGCTTTATAAATCTGGTCGCTGGAGCGATATGATCAAAGCCCATTTCAGGCTGAAGCTGGAGGATACGGTGATGTATCCGGAGGTGGAGCAGCTGTTAAACGGAGATCTGGAACAAGTGGAGAATCTGGCGAAGCGGATCTATAAGACCAGCAAGGAGACTCTGGTGGATCAGCTCCTGAAGCGGAGCAGGAAGATTCCCATTAATGTGAATACCATCGTCGCTCTGCTTAATGACAGCCAGTTTCATGACGGCAGGCTTACAGCCATTTTTAAAGCCAGGGATGTATACAATGACGGCCGGGAGGAGAGTTTGGCGGAGTCCAGGCATTATGAGCTTCGGCCTCTTACCAGACATCCGGTGTTCCAGATGCGCACCCAGGTGGATGGAAGCCGGCTGCGCACAGAGGAAGTTACGCCGCAGTTGATTTTTGAATGCTCCGCAGAGTGGATCTATCGGTGGATTGTTCAGAAATATGGAGATCTGTTCGCGGATATGCCCCATGAGATTACTACCTACCAGGAACACATTCTGGGTTACCATGCGGCGGTAGATTATCAGAAGGAGAAAGGCAGGATGACGATGCAGGTGCGCCACATAGATCCGGAGATCGGAGGCCGTATCTGGTATTCAGAAGCCTCTCTGGAGGTGGATAGAAGGCAGCGGGTGATTCTGCGGGTGAACAATGGTTTTGCAGAGCCGGAGCGGGATGATGGCGCTGTAAAGGAACGGGCCGGGATCTTCTTTAGTTATCCGGGATATTACAAGAGTATTGTGGATAATGTGGGAGTTTACAATGGAATTGACTGCTTAAACCGTCGCCGTATCCTTCGCAGGGAGCAGATCCAGACTTTCAATCAGGCCATCGACGATCCGGGCAGACTGTTTCCCATTGTGCTCATTGTTTCCAGGGAGACAGAGGATGGGCTGATGGATGAGGACTGGCTGGGGCAGTTTCGGGTATCGGATTTTACCAGAACCGTATGGCGCTATGCCCATGTGTTCACCTGCTATGAGAGTGTGGGCCGGGAGCTTCTGGAGACGGCAGGCATCGGAGGACGCCAGCAGGACGATGTGCCCAGGCTCTATATTTTGTGGCCTGACGGCCCGGTGGATGATTACGGTCCGGAGGATGTGATAAACTGCAGTTTCGGACGCCATCTGGAGGCCAGGGGAGACGCCAGGACCTACGATATCGTCAAGGGCGGCCAGGCCTTTTATCATAAGATCGTGACTGATCTAAGAGACTGGAATGTATCTGCAAAGATGTGAGGCAGGAGGAAGGACTGCTGTTGTAACACAGATGCGGCAGACTTATAAAAAACAGGCTTCACAATGAATTTTAACAATAAGGCGGTGATACGATGATACGTCTGGCGATCGTGGAGGATGAGGATGCCTTTGCCGTACAGCTGAGTGATAATATTGAGCGATATTCGGCGGAAAGCGGCACAGATCTTCAGGTGACACGGTACTGGGATGGAGATGAGATTGCAGAAAATTACCAGTGTGAGTTTGATATTATCCTGATGGACATTCAGATGCGGTTTATGGATGGTATGACTGCTGCGGAGAAGATCCGGGAGCGGGATCAGAATGTGATCATTGTATTTATTACGAACCGGGTGGATTATGCCATTCGGGGGTATGATGTGGATGCTCTGGATTATATTGTAAAACCCATCGAGTATTTTTCCTTTTCCAAAAAGCTGGAGCGGGCGATTGACCGGGTTCGCGCCAGGGAGGGAAACACAGTGACTCTGCAGCTTCCCGGAGGTTTTGTGAGACTGCAGACCAATGATATTTATTATGTGGAGAGCGAAGGCCATACTCTTACCTATTATACTGGGGAGGCGGCTCACCGGCTGAGGGCCCGCATCGCGGATGCGGAGGCAATGTTGGCGCCCTACGGCTTTTTCCGGTGCAACAAAGGGCTGTTGGTAAACCTCCGTCATGTGAAAGGGGTCCAGGACAACTGTTGTTTGGTGAAGGGACAGCTGCTGGTGATCAGCAGGGGAAAGAAGAATGAATTTATGGCGGCATTAGCCAATTACATAGGAGAGAGGTAGGGAATATGCAGGACATTCCCAGAATATATACAGCGCTGGCAGAGTGCATGGCTGCGATTGTCAGCACCATTGCCCTCAGTGACAGAAGAATAAACGGGGATATGCTGTGGAAAACTGGCTTGTTTGTGGTGATACAGTGTGTTTTTCTGGTGGGGACAGACAACGTCCCTCTGGTATTGTGGCTGCCATGCATGATTGCAGCATTTTTTAACATGGCGTTTTACAAAAAGCTCACTTCCAGGCAGAACTGGATCGTAGTATTTTACTATACGCTTCATGATTTTCTGATCGCAGAGCTTTTGGCTTCCCTGGAATGGCAGCTGGAGTTTTTCTTTTTAGGTGCCAGAGAGGCGCACATTGCCGTGAGGGGCGCGCTGGTTTTGCTGATTTATAGTGCGGTGCTAGGTGCTATGGTGTGGATTACACAAAAGATTACCTTTTTTCAGCGCACTTGGGAGATTACGGTTCAGGAGCTGGCTACTGTCTGCGGGATCGTGCTCTTTGCCTTTGGAATGGGAAATCTTAGCTTTCTGTTTCCCTGGACACCTTTTACCAGCTCTAACCCCAGGGATATCTTCATTATTCGAACGCTGGTGGATGGAGGAGGACTTGCGGTTCTCTACGCTTATCAGAGTCGGATCAATTCCCTGTATGCAAAACAGGAACTGATTAAGATGAATGCCTTGGTGGCATCCAGGTATGAGCAGTACCGGAATTACCAGAAAGGGATCGAACTGGTGAATATCAAGTATCATGATCTGAAGCATCAGATCATTGGTCTGCGGGGAGAGACGGATTCTGTTCGGAGGGAGGAGTGGATCAACCGGATGGAAGAAGAACTTCAGGAGTTTCGTCCGGAGCAGCAGACCGGAAGTCCGGTGCTGGATACGCTGCTGATGGGAAAATCCCTGGATTTTCGGAAGAATCAGATCCAGTTTACCTGTGTAGTGGATGGTAGTCTGTTAAGTCAGCTGTTTGTCACAGATATTTGTTCTATTTTTGGAAATGGTTTGGACAATGCCATTGAGGCGGTTTCTTTGATTGAAGAGCCATCCAGGCGGATGATCCATATGACAGTGACGGAGAAGAACGGTTTCCTTCTGATCATGATCGTCAATACCTGTCAGGCAGAGCTTCAGGTGAAGCGAGGAATGCCTGTGACCACAAAAAAGAATCCCAGTGAGCATGGGTATGGAATACGCAGTATTCAGCTGGCGGCGGAAAAATACGGGGGAACGGTTACTTGGACTGTGAAAAATGAGATGTTTGAGCTGAAGGTGCTGATTCCAAGACAATAGGCGGAACATCCGGGGAAAACAGTAGTTTAGGGCAGAATGCTTCCGAAGCTGCGAGACCACAGCAGTGGATGGGGAAATAAGAAGTGCAGGTTGGGACGGATTTGTGACAGTTTGCGTCACAGGTCCGTTTTTTGGTTTTTTCTTATATAATAGAAGACAAAGAAAAGCGCTGCTGCAAAATCTGTGGGGATCTGAATTTTGCAGCAGCCTTTGGCGGGAACCATTGGAAAAGAGTTCCCCCGAAAATGAAAGGAGGAAGTGTATGAAACACAAAAAGCAATTATTAAAACTGGAAGCTCTGGCCATGGCTGGAGTAATTTCCCTTAGCAGCGCGGTCCCGGCGCTGGCGGAGGGAACAGAAAAGCTCTATACCTCAGCGTATGGCAGCAAACAGGAAGCAATTCAGGCAGGCCTGGATTTGAATGAGAAGATTTCAGAGGAAGGTATGATCCTTTTTAAGAATGTGGAAGGAACCCTGCCTCTGGCTGAAGGAGCTAAGGTGACTCTGTTAGGTTATTCTGCTCTTCATCCCAGTGCAGGCGGAAGCCATAATGTGGCAGATGCTTCCGGCGGTGTGGCCATCGCACAGTCTACTGTAGTTTCCAGCTTGGAGGCAGCAGGCTTTTCCCTGAACCAGCACGTGCTGGACTGCTATACCAAATGGGAGGGCGAGGTAGTGCCGGGAACGGAAGAGGAAGAGACGCCCACCATGAAGACCACAGACCTTCTGGTAGCTGAGGATTTTGCAGCAGCTTCTGAGAGCGAGGAGTGGAAGGCATCTCTGGAGGAGTACAGCGATGCGGCTCTGGTAGTGCTCAACGGAGGTACCGGAGAGATCGGACCGGAGGGAAGAGTGCATTCCCTGCAGCTGGATCAGGTACAGTTTGATCTGATCGACTATGCGGCAGCGAACTTTGACAAGGTAGTAGTTCTGGTAAACAGCTGTATTCCGCTGGAGATCAAAGCAATCCAGGAAAATGAGGCAGTGGACGCTATCTTGAACATTGGAGAGGCAGGAGATAATGGATTCGATGCTCTGGGCAAGATCTTAAAGGGTGAAATCAGTCCCTCCGGAAGAACTGTAGATACTTGGGCAGCAGATTTCACCAAGAATCCTTCCTATGTGAATTTTAACACCAGAGTGAATGAGATGGCACAGGGCGAGGACGGAAACGGCACCCTTACCGGATACACTCAGTACAGTGTGGACGGAGAGCTGGTAAACACCTGGTCCGTAGGCTATGAGGAAGGCATCTATGTGGGATATCGTTATTATGAGACCCGCAGCTTTGAGGAGAATAAAAAAGAAGGTGCAGAGACCGATGCATGGTGGAATGAGAACGTGACCTATCCCTTCGGATATGGAATGTCCTATACCAGCTTTGACTGGGAAGTGGCTCCGGCTACTGAGGAAGGTGCGGCTATCACCAAGGACGATCAGCTGGTATTTGACGTTACCGTTACCAACACCGGCGACTATGCAGGAAAAGATGTGGTTCAGCTGTACTACACTGCACCCTACGGCACAGAAGAAACCGGAAATGAGACTGTGATCGAGAAGTCCTATGTGGTTCTTGGAGACTATGCCAAGACCGATGTGCTTCAGCCCGGCGAGAGCCAGACGGTTCAGGTGGCTGTTGACGCAGCAGACATGGCTTCCTATGACAATGTGACTGATAAGACTTATGTGCTGGATGCAGGAACCTACAATGTAAAGATCGCAGACAGTGCGCACTACGGTCTCAGCGACAAAGAGGCTGATTTCGATTATACCGTAGAAGAGAAGGCTTTCTGCAATGAGGCAGTGACCGGAGCCGAGATCACCAACGCTCTGGACGATGTGACAGAAGGATTTGCTTCCGAGGGTTATACTGCTCTTTCCAGAAGTGACTTTGCAGGTACCATGCCGGACGGTTTTGAGGCTGTAAAAGAGATCTCCGCAGAGGAGTACGCTACCTGGGCATATGATGATGCAGCATACAATGCTCTGTATGACGCAGAAACCGTTGGCACTCCGGTATACGAGGAGGATGCAGCAAATCGTACTTCTGAGAAATATTCTATACAGCTTGCGGATCTTATCGGCGCAGAGCCGGACGATCCCAGATATCAGGAGCTGGTAGAGCAGCTGACTTTGGAAGAGCTGGTAACTATGGTAAATATGGGCGGTTTCCACTCTGAGGGCATCCCCTACATCGGAAAGCCCTACTCCAGAGATACGGACGGACCGAAAGGCTGGACCGGAAACTACACAGATACCAACCATCGTTTCAATTATTTTGCAGCAGAGCCCATGATCGCTTCTACCTTTAATGAAGATCTGATGTATGAGATGGGCGTGGTGATCGGTGAACAGGGACTGTGGGGCAACAGCACTACAGAGAGCGGTATGGTATACAGCTTTACCGGATGGTACGCTCCTGGAATGAATATTCATCGTTCACCCTTTGACAGCCGTTTCACAGAGTACTACTCTGAGGATCCGGTTCTGACCGGTAAGATTGCGACAGCAGTGAGCCAGGGCGCAAAATCCAAGGGCGCTTATATTACTCTGAAACACTTTGCTTTCCACAATGATGGAGGCGGAGCGAACTCTTACCGCTGTGGCGTCATCGGCAGTGCTACTCCTATGGAGGGTCTGTCTGCATGGATGACCGAGCAGACTGCCCGTGAGGTTTATCTGAAAGGTTATCAGATGGCAGTGGAAGAAGGAGAAGCTACTTTTGCAATGGGCTCCTTCACCAGAATTGGTAAGACTTGGTGCGGCGGCAGCCATGCCATCAATAATGTGATCACCAGAGGTGAATGGGGATTTGACGGCGCTATCGTAACCGATATCGTACTGTACACTCCCTGTAATGCTTACCAGCTGATCAAGTCCGGTGCAAACCTGATGCTGGACGCTCTGGTATACGGACTGGAAGGCGGCGTTTATCTGAACGCAGAAGATATTCTGGCCATGGACGAAGACGCAAAGAACGTTACCATCTACTGCTTGCAGCAGGCTGTAAAGCAGGTGCTGTACATGGTGGCAAACAGCAATGCAATGCAGATCCCGGCCGGAGCCAAGGTGGTATACAAGGATACTGTGGAAGTAGACGATGAGGATGTGAAACTGGAGCTTGCAGAGGCAAAAGCCGGAGAAGAGTACACTTCTGTGGAAGTAGCTACCGCTGCCTTAAATACTCTTTATCCCTACTCTGAGATCGTTTATTCTGTAGACGGACTTCCGGAAGGCATGGAATTTGATGCAGAGGCAGGCGTATTGACTGGTATTCCGGCAGCAGCAGGAGAATACACCGTTACTCTGACTGCAGAGGCAGAAGGATATGAAGCAGCGTCCATTCAGCTTCCTTTGGTAGTTGCAGAATAATTAAAGTATAATCAAAAGGACAAGACATCACAGGCTGTCGTAAAATAAGGACCAATGGGAGGGAATGCCAAAAAATGAGGATCCCCAAGGGGGCTTTGATTTTGCGGCAGCCTCCCGTTCCTTGAAGGTAAAAGGAAGGGCAGTCTGTTAAAATTTAAAATTATAAAAATCAGGAGGATATGATCATGAAAAAAATGAAACTTGCAGCAATGTTTGGTATGGCAGCAGTCATGGCAATGGGCACAGGAGCAGCTTTTGCTGAGGAAAAAGAAACCGAGGCAGCAGAGGGAAATGAGCAGGTGTTTGAGGCAGAGTATACAGAGTTAGAGGGTCTGGAAGGACTGGGGGTTTCCGGTTCTCCTTCCGGTATTGGTCTGGCAGCAGAATCCGCTGAAGCCAGCAACGAGTTTTATTTGGGAAATCTTGGCGTAGACAGTCCGGTTACCTTTGTGATCACTTCTGACCAGGAGACAACGGCTACACTGAAGATCCGGGTTGGCTCCAACATTCTGGGAACCTGTGCTTGGAATCCGGAGAGCTATGTGATTACAGTGAACGGTGAGGCTGTGGAGTATGAGGAGTTTACCACTGAGAACGGTGCAGATATGAACGATCAGCAGAACTTCAAGACCAAGAACATCGGAGAGATCCAGTTGGTGGAAGGAGAGAATGAGATCGTTCTGGTGGCAGGGGACAACACCTACCGCAGCAATATGCCCAGTGCGCCCTCTCTGGACTGCATTAAGCTGATCACAGACGCAGAGCTTTCCATGGAGGAGCTTGAGGAGAACATCGAATAATATACAGGAAGGTGCCTTATGAGTTTTATCTGGAAACATAAGAAAACAAGAATATGGTTCATTGTAACCGCCCTTCTTCTGGTTCTGGAGATTGTGGCCACTACAGTTTTGCTGAAGGTGCCCATTGTCACCAATTCCTTAAGCCTTGTGTTTGGAGGGGAACGGGTCAAGGTGACTGAAAATTTCAGAGATGAGCTGTATCACAGAGAATATACTACAAAGGATGAAGTGTTAAAGGCGGCAGAAGACTTTGTGGTGGAGGTGGAGAAGGAAGGCATCACTCTGTTAAAGAATACGAATGATGTGCTCCCCCTGGCGGAGGAAAAACCTCAAGTTAGTGTATTTGGAAAGAACTCCGTGAATCTGGTATACTCCGGTTCCGGCTCTGCCAGCAGCTCTGTTTCCGGGGCAAAGACTCTGTATGAGAGTCTGGAAGCTGCCGGTATTGGGTACAATGAGACGCTGAAGGATTTTTATGAGGATAACTCCAAGTCCGGCAGCGGCAGACCGGAGAATCCAGCCATGACTTCCGGGCAGCGTCTTTCCGGCTACGCTACCGGAGAAACGCCTCTTAGCGCTTACACAGAGGATGTGACCGCCAGCTACAGCGATTACAGCGACGCAGCCATTGTGGTGCTCTCCCGAATCGGCGGGGAGGGATTTGACCTTCCAAGAACTATGGCGGAGAGCTTCAGCAGTACCAAGGCAACAGAAGGCGCAGAGAGCGCAGACAGCCATTATCTGGAGCTGGACGCCAATGAAAAAGCGCTTCTTGAGCATGTAAAGGAAAACTTTGAGCAGGTTATTGTGGTGCTGAACACAGGAACCACCATGGAGATGAAGGAGTTAAATGAAGACGAAGGCATCGATTCCATTTTGTGGATGGGATTTCCGGGAACTACAGGAGTCATGGCGCTAGGCCAGATCCTGACAGGAAAGGATGCATCTGGGGAGCAGATCAGCCCCTCCGGCCATACGGTAGATACCTGGGCCGCAGACTTTACCAAGGATCCCAGCTGGTTTAACATGGGGAATTATGGAAGCGAGTTTGGCAATCGTTACCTTTATAATGGCGAGAACACAGATTTTGCTTTTGTGAATTATGAGGAGGGCATCTATGTAGGCTACCGCTACTATGAGACCAGGGGCTTTGAGGAGGTCAGATCAGACGCAGCCTCCACCTGGTATGAGGACAATGTGGTGTATCCCTTCGGATACGGCTTATCCTACACGAATTTTGAGTGGGACGTTTCCTTTAAAGAGAAGGACGGAAGCGAATTTTCGGCGGAAGATACTCTGGAAGTGACGGTCAAGGTGAAGAACACCGGAGACTATGCCGGAAAAGATGTGGTTCAGCTGTATTACAGCGCTCCCTATGATTATGAGGGGCCTGCCATTGAGAAGGCTCATGTGGTTTTGGGAGACTTTGCCAAGACCGGACTGCTGGCTCCCGGCGAGGAAGAAACGGTGACACTTTCTATTGATGCAAAGGATATGAAGTCCTATGATTATGCGGACGCCAATGAGAACGGATTCGCCGGCTATGAGCTGGAGGCTGGGGATTATCAGCTGATCGTTGCCGGAAACGCCCATGAGAACCGGGCAAGCGCTGCATATACCTTGAAGGAAGACGTGCAGATGAGCACAGTGGCCAATGCTCGGGGAGAAGAGGTGGAGGTGGTCAACCGCTTTGATGATGTGAGCGCCGGGATCTACGGCACCAACACCTATGCCTCCTACATGAGCAGAAAAGACTTTGCAGGTACGATTCCCACAGACTATCTCACGGACGAGGAGAGAACGCTCACCGATGAACTGATGGAGACCTTAAAGACAACCACCAAGAGAAAATACAAGGAGCCGGATGATGGAAAGCCCTGGGAGGTGACCGGGGAAGCACCCTCCACAGAGACGGTGAACAACGGTCTGGCCTTAAAGGATCTGCTCTATGATGAGAACGGGGACTATACAGGAACCGTTTCCTACGACGATCCCCGCTGGGAAAGCCTGCTTCAGGAGATCAGCCTGGATGAGATGAAGTATCTGGTGGGCTTTGGAGCATTCCGGACCGCTCCGGTGGAAGGAATTGACGGAGTGGTAGCCAAGCCTCTGACGACAGATGGAGACGGCCCCAGTGGTTTCACCAGCTTTATTTCAGAATCTGTGATTTATGGAACCTGTTCCTATCAGGCAGAATGTGTGATGGGTGCCACCTGGAACACGGATCTGGCAAAACGTATGGGTGAGCTAATTGGCGAGGAAGGACTGGTGGGAAATGAAAAGGGCGATGGGCTGCCATACTCTGGCTGGTATGCGCCAGCTGCCAATATCCACCGATCTCCCTTTGCAGGAAGAAACTGGGAATATTACAGCGAGGATGGACTGCTTTCCGGTAAATTCGCGGCAAAGACCATCGAAGGAGCAAGAAGTAAAGGTGTTTACTGTTACATGAAGCACTTTGCAGTCAATGATCAGGAAACTGACCGGGAATACAACGGAATTCTGGTGTGGGCCAATGAGCAGGCCATGCGGGAGCTTTATCTGCTGCCCTTTGAGATCGCGGTCAAAGAAGGCGGCGCTAACGGGATGATGTCCTCTTTCAATCGGCTTGGTATTACCTGGGCAGGCGGAAGCTATCCTCTGCTCACAGAGGTTCTTCGGAAAGAATGGGGATTCCAGGGAATGGTGATCACAGATTATTCGCTGAATACCTATACCCATGTGGACGAGATGATCCGGGCAGGAGGAGATCTGTTCCTGACCCAGGATGTGAAAACCTTTTCCCGGGATGATGACGCCACCCAGATCACTGCTCTGAGAAATGCTACCAAAAATATTCTGTACACAGTAGTCAACAGCAATGCTATGAGCATTACTTCTGACGGCTACTTACGGCCGCTGTGGCAGGATGTGATGTTTGCTATTGACGGGGCGATCATCGTACTGCTGATCCTCTGGGGAGTCCTTGCTGTTCGTTCTGCAAAGAAAGAAGCAAGAACTTCTAAATAACTTTAGAAGAAAAACGGAGGCAGCAGAATGAAATATAAAGAGTTGATTGATCAAATGACTCTGGAAGAAAAGGCAGCATTCCTTGGGGGAAAAGGGGAATGGATGACCTGGGACTTTAAACGTCTTGGCATTCCGGAGATGATCATGGCGGATGGCCCCAGCGGGGTCAGACGCCAGTCAGGGGCAGGAGACCATCTGGGATTAAATCCTTCCCTGCCAGCTACCTGTGTTCCCTCTGCCGCCACGATGGCGTGCAGCTGGGATACCGCTTTGGCAGAAAGGGTGGGTACTCTCTTGGGAGAGGAGGCTATGACAGAGAATGTCCAGGTTCTTCTTGGCCCGGGAATGAATACGAAGAGGAGCCCTCTTTGCGGCCGCAATTTTGAGTATTATTCTGAGGATCCCTATTTGGCAGGAAAAATGGCTGCAGGATGCATCCGGGGGATTCAAAGTCAGGGTGTGTGGGCTTGTGCCAAACATTTTGCGGTGAACAGCCAGGAGGAGCGGCGCATGGCAGTGAATGCAGTGTTGGATGAGCGGACACTACGGGAACTGTATCTGACTCAGTTTGAGATTGCGGTGAAGCAGGGCGGCGTGAAAGCAGTGATGACCAGCTACAATCAGGTGAATGGAACGTATGCCAATGAAAATCCTCATCTATTAAGAGAAATTCTCAGGGAGGATTGGGGATTTGACGGCATGGTGGTCACCGACTGGGGTGGCTCAAACGACCATGTGGCAGGAGTCAAAGCGGGCTCAGATCTGGAGATGCCAAATCCAGGACTGGACAGCGCCAGGATTTTATTGAAAGCTATAGAAGAGAAGCGCCTGACTGTGGAAGAGGTGGATGAACGGGTAGACACGTTGCTGGATGCAGTGATGACCACCACAAGGGCAGCCAAAGGGCATAGGGAGACTTATGATACCCAGGAACACCATCAGATAGCCAGAGAGGCAGCAGCTCAGTGCGGAGTGCTCCTGAAAAATGAAGATGGCATTCTTCCTCTGAAAAAAGGAATAAGGGTTGCCGTGATAGGAGACTTCGCATTTCAGCCCAGATACCAGGGGGCAGGTTCTTCTCTGGTAAACTGCACAAAGCTGGAGACCATTGAGGAAGAGATCAAAAAGGAACGGGATATCCAGGTAATTGGGATGTGCCGAGGATATCAACGCCAGGGAGAAGCAGATGAGGCTCTTTTGCAGGAGGCAGTGGAGCTGGCAAAGCAGGCGGAAGTGGTGCTGTATTTCTTCGGACTGGATGAGATGAGCGAAGTAGAAGGACAGGATCGGACCCATCTTCGCATCCATCAGAATATGGTGGAGGTGCTTTGCGCCATGGCAAAGGCGAATCCCAACATTGTTGGAATCTTAAGTGCTGGGTCTGCCATTGAGATGAACTGGGATGTTCATGTAAAAGGACTGCTCCAGGGATATCTGATGGGCCAGGCGGGAGCGGGAGCCATGCTGGATCTGCTCACCGGAAGGGTGAATCCTTCCGGGAAACTGGCGGAAACCTATCCGGAAAAGCTGGAGGACACTCCAGCTTACCGATACTGTCCTGCAAAGGAGCGGAATACAGAGCACAGAGAAGGCCTGTTTATCGGCTACCGTTACTATGAGACCGCCGATGTACCGGTGCGTTACCCCTTTGGCTACGGGCTGTCCTATACCACCTTTTCCTATGAGAATCTGAAAGTGACTGCGGAAGGTGTATCCTTCCGAATCAAAAACACAGGGACAGCGGACGGCGCTGAGACAGCTCAGCTTTACGTGTCTCTTCCTGAGACTGGTGTGATACGTCCTAAAAAGGAGCTGAAAGGCTTTGCAAAGGTATTTTTAAAGGCTGGCGAGAGTAAAACGGTTACCATTCCGTTTGATGAGATGACCTTCCGGTACTGGAATGCGAAAAAGAACGGCTGGGCTGTGGAGGGGGGCACCTATGAGATACAGATCGGTGCCAGCCTGGAAGATATCCGGCTGAGAGAAAGCTTTCAGGTGAAGGGTTCAGGGGAGGAAAGCCCCTATGAGAGAGAAACACTTCCCGCCTATTTTTCCGGAAAGATTACCAATGTATCGGATCGGGAATTTGAAGCTCTTCTGGGACACCGTATTCCAGACGGCTCCTGGAAACACATTCTTACAGCGAATGATACAATTTGTCAGTTGAAAAATGCAAAATTATGGTTTGCAAGAATGGTTTATCGGGTGATCGAAGGAAAAAGAAAAAAAGCGGAAGCAGCAGGAAAACCGGATCTGAACATTTTATTTATCTACAATATGCCTTTCCGTGCCATTGCCAAAATGACAGAGGGCATGGTGAGCATGGAGATGGTAGAGGGCATGGTGGAGGCTGTAAACGGTCACTTCTTCCGGGGCTTGGGAAAGGTGATACGGGGATATTTCCGGAACGGAAAAGAAAATAAAGCATTTCAGAAGAAGATTAAGGGGGAAGAAGCATGAGCGTCTGGGTAAAATTTGCCCAAAAGCATCCAGAAGCAGCAAAATGGATCCGGGAAGGCGGACTTTTTGTGATCGTCAGTAATCTGATCACCGTGTTTAAGTACCTGCTTCTTCAATTTCTTCCGGCTGCCTTTCAGGGACTGCCCATGGTAGATTTCGGCTGGCCGGGTATTCCGGTGACGTTGTTTGGAGAGACTTTTAAATGGAACATTCTGGGATACGATGTGGCCCACGGGGGGCTTCCTTATTTCTGTGCCTATATGGTGGCCATGACGGTGGGAGAGTGCATTAACTTTCCTCTTCAGAGGAATTTGGTGTTCCGCAGCAAAGGGAAACTGGGGTATCAGATTGCCTGGTACTGCGTTGCCTTTTCCATTATTACCTGCATTGTAAATTCCATCAACTGCGTTTGGGTGGCAGTAGCTGGAAACTTTGTTCCGGATTTTATTTACAATATTGGAACTACGGTGCTCAACGGAGGGGTTTCTATGGTGATCTTTTTCTTTGTGAATAAGATTATTTTTCCGGCGGAAAAGTCCCAGAATGTGGCAGTAGAGTAATCCATTGCCTTGACAAGGCATCATCATCCCTGGCTATCAGCCTGAAATAGTATAGATATAAATTTGGCTGATAGATAAAGGGTGAAAGATGGAGCTGACGTTTTCGTGATTAGAAAATCGTGAAGCGGCAGCTCTTTTTTTATGTCATAGGAAATTGCGTCCTATGACATAAAAAAGCCCAGCGGGCAGATATGCGCAACTACGCGCGCGGAACAAAGATGTGCTGCCTGGAAAACTTTTGAAAAATTCTTAAAAAATCCAATTTCCCCTTGTTTTTTTTGTTCGATTAAGCTAAAATAAATGCGTGAGTGGTAGAAAGTGGTGAGTTGTGGGTCGAAAGGGAGGAAAAGTGTCATGAGGATACAGTTCCTGGCTCATAACTTCGAAAGAAGGTAGTCAATGATGTTCATGGGTGAATACAACCATACAGTGGACACCAAGGGCAGGCTGATTATCCCTTCCAAATTTCGTGAGCTGTTAGGCGAAGAGTTTATTGTTACGAAGGGGTTGGATGGCTGTCTCTTTGTTTTTCCACAGAACGAGTGGCTGGCCTTTGAGGAAAAGCTGCGCGCTCTGCCGCTGACACAGAAAGGCGCAAGACAATTTACCCGTTTCTTTGTGGCAGGTGCTACACCATGCGAGCTGGACAAGCAGGGGAGAATTCTCTTACCGTCAACGCTGAGAGAATTTGCTGGTCTGGACAAGGATGTGGTCTTGGCTGGGATGCTGAACCGGATTGAGATCTGGAGCAAAGCAAAATGGATGGAAAACAATGCCTATGACGATATGGATGATATCGCGGAGCAGATGACAGATCTAGGCTTGAGCATATAGGCTGGGGAGGTTTGTATGGAATTTAAGCATAGATCCGTTCTTCTGGAAGAGTGCATTGAGAATTTGCAGATACGGCCCGATGGCATCTATGTGGATGGCACACTGGGCGGCGGCGGGCATTCTTATGAGATCTGTCGGCGACTTTCCGAAAAGGGAAGGCTGATTGGGATTGATCAGGATGCGGCGGCGATTGAAGCGGCTTCGAAGCGTCTTTTGGAATTCGCAGGCAAAACCACCATTGTCCGCAGTAATTACTGTCAGATGAGGGAGCAGCTTGCAAAACTTGGAATTACATCAGTAGATGGAGTCATTTTGGACCTGGGGGTTTCCTCCTATCAACTGGATGCGGCTGACCGTGGGTTTACTTACAGAGAGGACACGCCGCTGGACATGCGAATGGATCAGCGTCAGGCTCTCACTGCCAGGGATGTTGTGAATGAGTATAGTGAGATGGAGCTTTACCGCATCATCAGAGACTATGGGGAAGACAAGTTCGCAAAAAACATTGCCAAGCACATTGTAAACGCCCGAAAAGAAAAGATAATTGAAACGACTGGGGAGTTAATTCATATTATAAAAGCGGCCATTCCCGCAAAAGTACGTGCGGTGGGAGGACACCCGGCCAAAAGGACATTTCAGGCCATTCGGATTGAAGTGAATCATGAATTAGATGTTTTGAGGGATTCACTGGATGATATGATTGATCTGCTAAACGATGGCGGAAGAATCTGCATCATCACTTTTCATTCCTTAGAAGACCGAATAGTGAAGACAATATACAGAAAGAATGAAAATCCATGTACCTGTCCCCCGGAATTTCCGGTATGCGTATGTGGAAAAAAGCCCAAGGGGGTTGTGATTACCAGAAAACCCATCCTTCCTTCAGGGGCCGAGTTAGAAGAAAATTCAAGATCAAAAAGTGCAAAGCTGCGGGTATTTGAGCGCAGAATGCAGTAAAAGGCAAAGGCGGTAAACTATGGCAAAAAGAGCAGGAAGAACAACGGCGGCAACCAGCCGGCCGGTTCGTACAAACAGTCAATCTCATATAAATACGTATGTAGACGGGAATACTGTCCGCAAGATACAGCCTATACGGCAGCCAGAAACATCGGTGCGCCATTCTGCCAGCAGAAGTACCCGGAAGAATCGGGAGAGAGCTTTGCAGATGAACTTAAGCTATGTGATTTTTCTTACCGCAGCGGCAGTGGTGACGGTGATGGTGTGCATCAATTATTTGAAATTGCAGGCTCAGAATACGACCTACCAGAAAAAGGTGACTGCTATGTCCACCCAGTTAAGCGAGCTGAAGCTGGAGAACGACAACGAGTACAATCGGATTGTCTCTTCCGTGGATCTTCAGCACGTAAAGAATGTGGCTATGAATGAGCTGGGTATGACCTATGCATCTGAAGACCAGATCGTTACCTACGACGGCAAAGAGAGCGACTATGTAAAACAGTATCAGGAAATACCCACAGAATAGGTGATTTTTTTGGCAAGAACAGTAAAAAAAAGAGAAAAACGGTTTACAAAACGAATGCAAATAAAGCTGCTGGCTGTATTTGCATTCATTTTATTCATTCTGGCAATCCTGTTGATTCGGATTACTTATATTACTACGAAAAGCGGGAACCAGTATGCACGAAAGGTGTTGTCCCAGCAAAATTACGACAGCAGAACCATTCCCTACCGAAGGGGAGAGATCTGGGATACCAACGGCATCATCCTGGCCAAAAGCGACCGGGTCTACAATGTGGTGCTGGACTGCTATGCCATCAACAGCAATGAAGACTATATTGAACCCACGATTGAGGCAGTGTGTTCCTCTCTTGGGCTGGAGGAGGCGGAGGTTCGGGATCGGATCGAAAATGAAAAGACCAGGGAGAGCCAGTACCAGGTGATAAAACAGAAGGCCACAGAGGAGGAAAAACGTGCCTTTGAGGATTACGTTTCTACCGAAGGACGGGAGCTTTCTGATACGCAGAGGGAGAAGCTTCAAAATGTGACCGGAGTCTGGTTTGAGGAAGAGTATCAGAGAGATTATCCTTATGATACCCTGGCCAGCAACGTGCTGGGTTTTTCCAATGATATTGACCAGGGTGTGTGCGGCCTGGAAGCCTACTATGACGATTTGTTAAACGGAACCAACGGCCGGATCTACGGTTACCTCAATGAAGATTCAGAGTTTCAGAGAACGACCATTGAGCCGGAGCATGGCAAAACCCTGGTAACTACTTTGGATATGAACATCCAGCAGACCCTGGAGAAATATATTGCAGAATTTGAGGAGGAGTACGGGGATGCCACAGAGCGGGAAAAAGGGGCCAAGAATGTGGGCATTATCGCCATGGATCCCAACAGCGGATCCATCCTGGGCATGGCCACCAACTCTGGCTTTGACCTGAACAATCCTCAGGATCTGTCCGCCCTTTACAGCGGCGCTGAGGTGAAGGCCATGGACGAGGAGGAGTATGTGGAGGCTCTGAATAAAATGTGGAGCAATTTCTGCGTATCTGAGGGAATCGAACCGGGGTCTACCGTAAAGCCCATCACCATCGCCTCTGCCCTGGAGATGGGAGCGGTGCAGGACGGAGACCATTTTGTGTGTGACGGATCAGAGTTTATTACGGATACAAAGATTAACTGCGATAATATTTACGGCCATGGGGATGAGACGCTGGAGTACGCTATTGTCAATTCCTGCAATGATGCCCTGATGCAGATTGCCATGCGTATGACCATTCCTCAGTTCTGCAAATATCAGGAATTGTTTAATTTTGGAAGCAAAACCGGTATTGACCTGCCCAACGAGACTCCGGGGGTGGTTTATACCAGAGATACCATGCATGAGGTGGAGCTGGCTACCTGCAGCTTCGGCCAGGGGTATATCTGCAGTATGGTGCAGGAAATCGCCGCCTTCTGTGCAGTGGTGAACGGAGGTTATTATTATCAGCCTCATGTGGTGAAACAAGTGCTAAACGCAGACGGCAGCGTGGAAAAGACGGTGGACAGTCTGGTGTTAAAACAGCCCATCTCTTCCTCCACCTCCGCCCTGGTGAGGGGATATCTGGAGACGGCGGTAAAGGAAGGAACCGGTAAGAAATCTCAGGTGCCCGGCTACCGCACAGGCGGAAAGACCGGTACCGCAGAGAAGATCGATGAGGAGACTCACGAGAGAGCGGACGGAAAGTATCTGGTATCCTTTATCGGCGCAGCTCCCATCAATGATCCTAAGATTGTGATTTATGTGGTGGTGGATGAGCCGAATGTGGAAAATCAGGCGGTCAGTACCTATGCCCAGACATTGTTCCGCCAGGTGGCCACGGAGATTTTTCCCTACATGGGCATGTATCCCACAGAGGAGATTGATCCGCAGCTTTTGCTTGAACTGGGGCTTACTCAGGATGATGTGGTGAAAGGGGGAACCAACCGGGAGACGGTGCAGGCCTTTGATGTTTATGGAAATCTTTACAATGACGCCTATGTGAATGACGAGGGCGTTGTGGTGCATGGGGATGATGAGATCCCGGTGGAAGGAGCCTCTGTGAACACAGAAGGAAATATCGTAGACGGCTGGGGCAATGTGATTGAGCTGGAGAACAAGGCGGAAGTTCTGGATCCCAAAGCGGATAATCCTAATATTGCAGCTCCTCCCGAAAAGTTAAGCGACAGCGGAGAGGCGGATGCCACCACCTGGGACGGCATCACAGACGAAGATCTGGAGGATGAAGCTGGCGGGGCGGAGTGATAAAACGGTATAATGGAACGGCGCTTTTGGCTGCAGTTTATTGATTTGGAGATGTTGCAAAATACCAGTCCGGTGGATTTGCAGCATCTCCTTTTTTCTGCCATGGATGGAAAGTAAAAATTTTTCGATGACAGAAAAAGGATGAGCATCTGCAAGCCGGCTGAAACGGTGGAAGTTGTTGTTCAAAGAGAGCTATGGAAAGAGGAGCCTTCGGGAGTATCATAACCGGGCTGCCCCTGGAATACATTTTGTGTAAGGGGGGATTGCCATGCCTTTTGGAAAGCTTCACACTTTTCATAAGAAAAAGATCGTGTTTGTATTTTTATCCTGCATTTTGGCTCTGGTGCTGCTTATGGGCCGTTTGGGTTACCTGATGCTGAAACGGTCGGACTACTACAGTGGAAAGGCGGAGAATCTCCATGAAAGAGAGCGGCCGATCAAGGCTGCCAGAGGCAGGATTCTGGATGCCAATGGGACGGTGTTGGCAGATAACCGGACGGTATGTACCATATCCGTGATTCACAGCCAGGTGAAAGAGCCGGAGAAAGTGATCGCCATGCTGTGTCGGGAGCTGGAGCTGTCTGAGGAGCGTGTGCGGAAAAAGGTGGAGAAGGTCAGTTCTATGGAGCGGATCCAATCCAATGTAGAAAAGGAAGTGGGAGACAAAATCCGAAGCTATGGGCTGGCTGGGGTGAAAGTGGATGAGGACTATAAGCGGTATTATCCGTATGATACGCTGGCCTCCAAGGTACTGGGCTTTACTGGCAGTGACAATCAGGGGATTATCGGCCTGGAGGTGGCCTACGATCAGGTGCTTCAGGGGACGCCGGGAAAGATTCTCACCCTGACCGATGCCAGGGGTGTGGAGCTTCCGGAGGCGGGGGAGAGCCGCCTGGAACCTGTGGCGGGAGATGATCTGCAGATCAGCCTGGACTACAATATTCAGAAATATATTGAGCAGGAAGCGCTGCGGGTGATGGAGCAAAAACAGGCGGACAGCGTATCCATCATTATTCTCAATCCCCAGAATGGCGAGATCTATGGCATGACCAATGTGCCGGAATTTAATCTTAATGATCCCTTTACCCTGGTGACCAAGGCCAAGGAGCGTGCAGGCGGTGAGGAGGCTGCCGAGACGTTTTCTAATTCCGGTGAAAGCGGAGAGCTGTTTTTTCAGTCAGGAGAGGGCACGGAAAGAACAGCTGGGAGTGAGGAAACTCCAGAGGAGACACCGGTTCAGCCGGAGGAGCAGCTCGAAAAAACACAGGAGGAACTGTATCAGGAGCAGCTCAATCAGATGTGGCGCAACGGCTGCATCAATGACACCTATGAGCCTGGTTCCACGTTTAAGGTGATCACCGCTTCTGCCGGTTTGGAGGAAGGGGTGGTATCTCTGGAAGACCACTTCAGCTGCCCTGGATTTAAAATCGTGGAGGATCGGAGAATCCGTTGCCACAAAACAACCGGTCATGGGGCGGAGACTTTTTTGGAAGCAGCCCAGAATTCCTGCAATCCCGTGTTTATAGAGGTAGGGCTGAGGCTGGGCGTGGAGCGGTATTTTCAGTATCTGAAGCAGTTCGGACTTTTGAATAAAACAGGAATCGATTTGCCCGGGGAGGCTTCCACGATTATGCACAGGCAGGAGAACGTAGGCCAGGTGGAGCTGGCTACCATGGCTTTTGGGCAGTCCTTTCAGATTACCCCTATTCAGTTGGCAGCTACTGTCAGTTCTCTGATAAACGGAGGGAGACGGATTACCCCCCATTTCGCAGTGGCAGCAAGGAGCAGGGAGGGAATTTTAAAAAAAGTGTATCAGTATCCGGAAGGGGAACAGATCGTTTCAGAGGAGACTTCGAAAACGATGCAGTATGTGCTGGAGCACGTAGTATCAGACGGATCCGGAAACCGGGCATACCTGGAGGGCTACCATATCGGGGGAAAGACCGCAACCTCAGAGACTCTGCCGCGAAGCGCCAACCGTTATATTTCTTCTTTTGTGGGCTTTGGCCCTGCCCAGGATCCCAAGGTGCTGGGACTTTGCATCATTAACAACCCTCAGGGAGTCTATTACGGAGGAACCATTGCAGCACCGGTGATCCAGCGGATTTTTTCCAACATCCTGCCGTATCTGGGTATTCAGCAGGATGAGTCGGAACTTTTATCAGAAGTTGAACCAGAAAATGATTGAAGTATGAGTGAAAAAGAATTATACTAAAAAATAGCAGGCTGTTTTCTGAAAGCCGGAAAACAGCCGGAGAGATAATGTACAAAAAGAAAATGAAGAGGTGTGTTATGATTATTAGTGCGGATATTTTAATTCCTTTGTTTCTGGCTTTCGGGATCAGCGTGGTTCTTGGTCCTTTTGTGATTCCCTTTCTTCAGAAGCTTAAGATCGGGCAGACGGAGCGGGTAGAGGGGGTGAAATCCCACTTAAAGAAGGCGGGTACCCCCACCATGGGAGGACTGATCATTCTCATCAGCATTTTGATCACATCCCTCTTTTATATCGGGAAGTATCCCAGAATCATTCCGGTGTTGTTTCTCACCCTGGGATTTGGGATTATCGGATTTTTGGATGATTATCTGAAAGTGGTGCTGCGCCGGTCTGACGGACTGATGCCCAAGCAGAAAATGCTGGGTCAGATCATTGTGACCACTATTTTTGTAGTCTATATCTGGGTGATGGACAGTTCTTGCCTGGAGATGATTATGCCTTTCCATCTTTTTGGTATTGATGTGCTTTCCGGAGATGTGGTGAAGTGGATCGCCACCCCTCTGGCCTATGTTGTGATCATCGGCACGGTAAACGGTGTGAATTTTACGGACGGCTTGGACGGACTGGCCACAGGGGTGACCTCCATGGTGGCAGTGTTCTTTACCGTGGCTTCCATGGTGCTGGGAGGACAGATAGAACCCATCACAGCGGCAGTGCTGGGAGCGCTTCTTGGCTTTTTGCTTTTCAATGTACATCCGGCCAAGGTCTTTATGGGGGATACCGGTTCCCTGGCTTTGGGAGGCTTTGTGGCGGGCGCGGCCTATATGATGAAGCTGCCCATCTTTATACTTATTATCGGGCTGGTGTATTTTGTGGAAGTATTGTCTGTGATGATCCAGGTGACCTATTTTAAAAAGACCGGAGGAAAACGGTTCTTCAAGATGGCTCCCATTCATCATCACTTTGAATTATGCGGCTGGTCAGAGACCAGAATCGATGCGGTATTCACTGTAATCACCGCCTTCCTGTGCCTGATTGCCATAGTTGGGCTGCAGTAAAGCAGGGGCGGAGCAGAAAATAAAGGCAGTGGAGAGACTAAAGGAGAGACAGATGGAATTGACAGGAAAACGGGTGCTGGTTTTCGGAACCGGTATCAGCGGCATTGGAGCAGCCGAGCTTTTAGGAAAAGTGGGAGCCTGCCCGGTGCTCTATGATGGAAATAGAAACGTGCGGAAAGAGGATGTACAGGCTAAATTGCCGGAGGGCACAGAGGCACAGATTGTGATCGGTGAGATAGAAGAAGCACTGGCCTTAAAGCCGGAGCTGGCAGTCCTGAGCCCGGGGGTGCCCACAGATCTGCCGGCAGTAGAAAAGATCAGGCGTGCAGGGCTTCCTATCTGGGGTGAGATCGAGCTGGCATACGAAAATAGCAGAGGGGATGTGCTGGCCATTACAGGCACCAATGGAAAAACGACAACGACTTCCCTGGTGGGGGAGATTATGAAGTATCATCAGGATTCTGTGTATGTGGTGGGAAACATTGGGAATCCCTATACTTCCGTGGCTCTGGATATGACCGATGAGACGGTTTCCGTGGCAGAGGTGAGCAGTTTTCAGTTAGAGACCATTGACCGGTTCCATCCCAGGGTCAGCGCCATCACCAACATTACACCGGATCATCTGGACCGTCATCACACCATGGAGGAGTATATCCGGGTGAAGGAGCAGATCACCAGAAATCAGACCGGGGAAGATACCTGTGTCCTGAACTATGAGGATGAGGTACTCAGAAATTTCGGGGAGACTCTTCAGACAAAGGTGATCTATTTCAGTTCAGCCAGAAAGCTGGACAAGGGCATCTATCTGGAGCAGGATGTGATCTGGTACAGCGACGGAGAACAGATTACGGAAATTTTACCGGTAAAGGAATTGAAACTGCTGGGACTTCATAATTATGAAAATGTAATGACCGCAGCAGCCATTACCCTGGCTTACGGGGTGCCTCTGGAGGAGATCCGTCATGTGCTCCGGAATTTCAAGGCAGTGGAACACCGGATTGAGTACGTGGCTGAGAAAAACGGCGTCGTTTATTACAATGATTCTAAGGGAACTAATCCGGATGCCGCCATCAAGGGTATTCAGGCCATGAACCGCCCTACTGTGCTTCTGGGGGGCGGATACGATAAAGACTCTTCCTATGAGGAGTGGATCCGGGCGTTCGACGGCAAGGTGAAGATGCTTGTGCTGGTGGGACAGACGAAGGAAAAAATTGCAAAGGCAGCCAGAGAATGCGGATTTACAAAGATCCAGATGGCAGATACTTTTGAGGAGGCCTTCGATCTCTGCGTAAAATGTGCTAAGCCGGGAGATGCAGTGCTGCTTTCTCCGGCCTGTGCAAGCTGGGGGATGTTCCCTAATTATGAGGTGAGGGGGCAGGTATTCAAAGAGCTGGTTTGGAAACTGTAGCCTATCAGAGAAAAGATCCGAGCCGTAGGCTGCGGCAGAACGGGGAAAAACCGGATCTGAAAACTGCGGCAGGATTAAATGGAGAACAGGTTTATAAGCGTCAGCGGGAGAAAAGGCGGAGCGGCCTGAGCAAGGACGGAAGGAGCGGATGGTTGGTTTGCAGGCCAAGGGCAAAAAACCGGATTACAGCCTTCTGGCAGCCGTGCTGTTTCTCACAGTATTCGGCCTGATAACTCTTTACAGTACCAGCGCATATAACGGGCAGGTTCGTTTTGGGGACTCTGCCTACTATTTTAAGAAACAGGTATTTGCCACCGGATTGGGTCTTGTGTCCATGTATCTGGTGTCCAACTTAGACTATCATCTGTTAAAGCGGGCAGCGCTTCCAGCATATCTGGTGTCTTTGGGGCTGTCGGGAGCTGTGCTTTTGGTGGGAGATGCCTACAACGGTTCCAGAAGATGGCTTTCCATTGGCCCCCTGTCCTTTCAGCCTGCGGAGTATGCCAAGTTGGCGGTGATCCTGCTTTTGGCGGATGTGGTGAGCAGCAGAAAAAAAGGGCACAGCTTCGGAACGATTTTGGCAGTGGGATTTGCAGTGCTTCCCATTGTGGCACTGGTAGGCACCAACAATCTGAGCACTGCGGTGATTATTCTGGGAATTGGGGTGATTTTGATTTTCATATCCAATCCCAGATATCTGCCCTTTATCTGGGTGATCCTGACCGGTACCGGACTTGTCGCTGTATTTCTCAGCATGGAAGCTTACCGGCTGGAGCGGTTGGCGGTGTGGCGGGATCCGGAGAAATTTGACAAAGGGTTTCAGACGATTCAGGGGCTTTACGCCATCGGGTCGGGAGGAATCTTTGGCAGAGGGCTTGGAAACAGCATACAAAAGCTGGGATTTGTCCCGGAAGCACAGAATGATATGATCTTTTCCGTGATCTGTGAGGAACTGGGGCTTGTGGGCGCAGGACTGCTGGTTCTGATTTTCGGATTTATGCTGTGGCGGTTTATGATTATTGCCACAAGGGCGGCAGATCTGTTCGGTTCCCTGATTGTGGCAGGCATCATGGGACATATCGCCATTCAGGTGATTTTAAACATTGCAGTGGTAACTAACACGATTCCCAATACAGGTATTACTTTGCCCTTCATCAGTTACGGAGGAACCTCAGTGCTGTTCCTGTTGTCAGAGATGGGGCTGGCTCTTTCGGTGAGCCGGTGGCAAAAAGAGAATTTCTGCATATACTAAGATATAAAATCCCCCAAAACAGGTTGGAGGAATGTTTTTGAACTGTGTAGAGATTCGCGGAGGAAAACCGCTTTGCGGAAGAGTAAAGATACAGGGCTCCAAAAACGGAGTGCTTCCCATCCTGGCAGGCTGCGTGCTTCATGAAGGGGTCAGCAGGATCCGCCGCTGTCCCAGAATTCGGGATGTGTTTGACACCATCCGCATTCTGGAACACCTGGGATGCAGGGTGTGGTGGGAAGAGGACTGCCTGGCTGTGGACGCCAGGAATGTAACTTCCTGGGAGATACCGGAGGAGCCGGCGGTTGGGATGCGTTCCCCTGTGCTGTTTTTAGGCGCGCTGTTGGGGAGAATGGGCAGGGCAAAGATCCCTTATCCGGGAGGATGCGTCTTAGGGCCAAGACCGGTGGATCTGCACCTTCAGGCCATGGCCGGGCTGGGCGCGGTGCTCCAGGAAAAAGAGGGCCGGATAGAGGCGGAGGCAAAACAGCTTCATGGCGGGGAGATTCATCTTCGGTTTCCCAGTGTGGGAGCTACGGAAAACAGTATTCTGGCTGCCGTGCTGGCGGAAGGGACTACCAGGATCACAGGCTGTGCAAGAGAGCCGGAAGTGTTGGAATTGTGTGCGTTTTTGCAGGAGCTGGGAGCCAGCATCCGGGTGCCTTCAGAAGGGGTCCTTGAAATTAGAGGAGTCAGGAAACTGAAGGATAGCTGCCATGAGCTGGGAGCAGACCGCATTGTGGCAGGTACTTATCTGCTGGCGGCTGCGGTGACAGAAGGGCGCATCGGGATAGAGGGAGCGCCAAGGCAGGAACTTGAGGCTTTTCTGCACGTTTTAGAGCAGATGGGGATTCGGTTTGACAGTGAAGGGGAAACGCTCTTTGCGGATTGCACAGGGGGCTGCAGAAATATTCCCTACTTGGAAACCGCCCCTTACCCAGGCTTTCCTACAGATCTTCAGTCTCCCATCATGACACTTATGGCAGTGAGCCGGGGGAGCTGCTGTCTGCGGGAGCGGATTTTTGAATCCAGGTTTAAGATTGCAGAGCAGCTGATTCAGATGGGGGCAGATATTACGCTTGAAGGCGAGCAGGCTCTGATCAGAGGCGTACCCGGGCTTTCGGCAGCTTCGGTAGAGGCCGGAGAGCTGCGGGGAGCAGCGGCTTTGTTTCTGGCAGGATTGAATGCCAGGGGAGTGACCAGGATTCGGGGCTGCGGATTTGCGGACCGGGGCTATGAACATTTTTGCGAGAACTTGATCGGTCTGGGAGCAGACATAAAAATTTGCCAATGAAAAGTGCGGCCTGGATGGGCTGCCAGGATAAAAAAGGTACAGGTGAGAAGATATGGTGAGAGTAAGAAGAAAACGCCGGGTGACCAGGATTCGGATTATAATTATTGCGGCGCTTTGTATCGGGGCGGCAGCAGCTGTATTGCTGGGATTATTCCGCATCCATACAGTGGAGCTTTACGGCAGCTCCAGATATGAGCCGGAACAGATCAAGAATGATCTGATCACAGATTTCTGGACAGAGAATACCTTGTATTTTTCCTGGAAATATCGGGATGCTGTCAGCGACCCAAAAGCGCCTTATCTGGAAACCATTCAGGCAAAGGTGCTGACGCCTGGCAAGGTTCGGCTGACGGTGAAGGAGAAAACACTTACCGGCTATGTCCAGTATGCAGGGAATAATGTATATTTTGACCGGGATGGTGAAGTGCTGGAGATCTCGGATACGGTATACGGGGATGTTCCTCTGGTGACCGGCGTTACTATGGGTGAGCCGGTGCTGTATCAGCGCCTGCCCATGGAGAATGCGGCTCAGATGGGGGCAATGCTTAAGATTGCTGCCCTGCTCACTGAGGAAGGGTTTATGCCGGATCATATATCTTTTGATGAAAATTTAAATATTACTCTTACCATTGATGGGATTACGGTAAAGCTGGGGCAGAACGATTATCTGGATGAAAAGGTGGCCAATCTGATAAATATTTATCCTCAGATCCAGGGCAAGACGGGTACGTTGAATATGGAGAGCTTTACCGGAAAAAATGAAGACATCAGTTTTCTGCCTTCTGATGCGGCTCCGACGCCGGAGAGCGAGACGGAAGAAGGCAGTGAGGGCGCAGCGGCCAATGAGGCAGCCGGACAGGAGGGCGAAACAGGCGCAGATTCGGAAGGCCAGGAGGATGGCAGCAAAGAAGGCTCTCTGGAAGAAAATAGCCAGAATGGAGAAAGCGGCAATCTTGCTAGTAGCCAGTCAGGAGAAGGCGCACAGGGCGCAGACCAGGAGAATGCCCCGGAAGATTCCCAGGGAGCCAGCCAGGAAGATGCCCAACAGGAACAGGATGTCACAGGAACAGCCGGGTTTATGGTCTTTGATTCTTCTGGAACCCTCCGCTATGATGCCAGGGTAGTGAATGGGCAGGTGGTGGATGCCAACGGGAATCCCATCGACGGCTGTACGGTTAATGAAGCTGGAAATGTGGTGGATGCCTACTGGAATGAGATTGATCCCATGACCGGCCAGGCAGTGAATTTGGGAGGCTGATTAGTCGGAAAGAGGATAGCCGAAAAATGGAAATTTCATTTTCAGATAAGTCTTGACGGCAAAGAAAATTGTGTGGTAAGATGAAAAAAAGGTCTTTATTGCTGGCGGTAATCGTGGAGTACCACGGGGTAATAAAGATTTTGTGAACAGTAGCCGACCGTCTGGGCAGCATTTGTGAAAGCGAATGCTGCTCTTTTGTTTTTTAAAGGAGGAATCGCATGAGCAGATTGAGTATTATCACCCAGAATCAGGCTCAGACCACAGTGGAAGAGCTGTATAAGGATCTGGAACGGCGCATCAGCGCCAGCCCGCCGGGACTTTGCCCTGTGGATCTGGCATCTTCATTTTTGAAAATGTGTCACGCCCAGTCCTGCGGGAAATGTGTTCCCTGCAGAGTAGGGCTTGGGCAGCTTCAGAAATTGATGGAGGATGTGCTGGACGGAAAAGGTCAGCCGGATACCATCGATCTGATTGAAAAGACAGCAAAGAATATTTTTTATTCCGCAGACTGTGCCATAGGCTATGAGGCAGCTCAGATGGTGCTGAAAGGCATTAAAGGATTTCGGGATGATTTTGAAGAACATCTTCTGAGAGGACGCTGCAAATTTGAGCTGAATCAGCCGGTACCCTGTATGGCTCAGTGTCCGGCAGGAGTGGACATTCCCGGTTATGTGGCGCTGGTGGCGGAGGAGCGGTATGCCGATGCGGTACGGCTGATCCGAAAGGATAACCCTATGCCTGCTGTGTGCGGCTTGATTTGTGAGCATCCCTGCGAGGTGCGGTGCCGCAGAACCATGATGGATGATCCGGTAAATATCCGGGGGCTGAAACGGTTTGCAGTGGATCATGCAGGAGATGTGCCACTGCCGGTTCCGGCAGTGGCCACTGGGAAAAAGGTGGCGGTGATCGGCGGAGGGCCGGGAGGCATCAGTGCTGCCTATTATTTAAGCCTTATGGGGCATGAGGTGACAATCTTGGAACAGCGCAAAAAGCTGGGAGGAATGCTGCGGTACGGGATACCCAATTACCGTCTTCCAAGACAGGTGCTGGATCGGGAGATCGAACAGCTTTTAAGCGTGGGGATTCGGGTAAAAACAGGAATCACAGTGGGAGAGAACCCAAGCATTGTGGATCTTCGCAAGGAATACGATGCGGTTTACATTGCCATCGGCGCGCATATTGACCGGAAGATAGGAATAGAGGGAGAGGACGCGGATGGAGTGATCTCAGCGGTAGAACTGCTTCGGGGAATTGGGGATGATCAGCTCCCGGATTTTACCGGAAAGGATATTGTGGTGATTGGCGGTGGAAATGTAGCTATGGATGTGGCCCGCTCTGCCATTCGGCTGGGAGCAAAACGGCTGCGGATTGCTTACCGGAGGCGGGCGGTGGACATGACAGCCATGCCGGAGGAAGTGGCTGGGGCTGTGGAGGAAGGCTGCGAGCTTCTGGATCTTAACGCACCTCTTCGCATTGAGAAAGATGAGGAAGGGAAGGTGGCTGCTCTTTGGGTACAGCCTCAGATCATAGGACCGGTAAAAAATGGAAGGCCGGTGCCCCTGGATTCTTCTCAGGAGGAGGTTCGTTTATCCTGCGATATGGTCATCGTGGCTATTGGCCAGGGGATCGAATCAAAAGCCTTTGAGAAGCAGGGCATTCCGGTGAAGCGGGGCGTCATCGACGCGCTTAACTGGAGCGGAGTCAACGCAAAGGATCTTACAGGAGTGTTTGCAGGAGGAGACTGTGTGACAGGTCCGGCCACGGTGATTCGGGCGATCGCCGCAGGAAAGGTGGCAGCGGCCAATATTGACGAGTATCTGGGCTTTAACCATCATATCTCTGTGGATGTGAAAATCCCAAAGGTAAGACTCAATGACAGAAAGAGCCGGGCCAGAGTGAATCTGAGAGAACGGCAGCCCTCAGAACGGGCAAAAGATTTTGAACTCATTGAATGCTCTATGACTTGTGAGGAGGCGAAGCAGGAGGCAGGAAGATGCCTTCGATGCGATCATTTCGGTTATGGTATCTTCAGAGGAGGGAGGATTGAAAAATGGTAAAACTCACGATCAATGGGAAAAAGATTTCCGTTCCCGAAGGAACTACGATCCTGGATGCAGCCAGAGAGGCGGGTATTTTCATTCCTACTCTTTGTTTTTTAAAGGATATTAATGAGATTGGAGCATGCCGGGTCTGCGTGGTGGAGGTGGAAGGCTGTTCCAAACTGGTGACCGCCTGCAACAATCTGGCGGCAGAGGGAATGGTAATTCGAACCAACAGTCCAAAGGTCAGAGAAAGCCGCAGGAATAATGTGGAGCTGATTTTATCCCAGCATGATGGGGAATGCTCTACCTGCGTTCAAAGTGGCAACTGCAGCCTCCAGACCATTGCCAATGATCTTGGGATTCTGGAACTGCCCTTTGAGAAAAAACTGCCGAATTCCTGGTGGCCCATGGATTTCCCTCTGATTCGGGATGCGAAAAAGTGTATCAAATGTATGCGCTGTATTCAGGTGTGTGATAAGATCCAAAGCCTTGGTATCTGGGATGTGGCGGGAACCGGATCCAGGACTACGGTAGATGTATCAGGAAATCGTCTGATCACAGAGGCGGATTGTGCTCTGTGCGGACAATGCATTACCCACTGCCCGGTGGGAGCCCTTCGGGAGAGAGATGATGTACAGAAAGTGCTGGATGCCCTGGCGGATCCAGAAAAGATTACCGTGGTGCAGGTGGCTCCTGCAGTGCGGGCAGCCTGGGGAGAGGCGTTCGGCCTTTCCAGAGAATTCGCTACCGTAAAGCGCCTGGTAGCCGCTCTGCGGCAAATTGGATTTGATTACATATTTGATACCAATTTCAGTGCAGACCTTACGATTATGGAGGAGGGCAGTGAATTTCTGGAAAAATTGAAGAAGGATGAGCTGGAGGAATTTCCCATGTTTACTTCATGCTGTCCTGGTTGGGTGCGATTTTTAAAGTCCCAGTATCCGGAAATGACCGATCACCTTTCCAGTGCCAAGTCTCCTCAGCAGATGTTTGGAGCCATGGCAAAATCCTATTATGCCAAGCTGCTGGGGGTGGATCCGGGAAAAATCTACTCTGTTTCCATCATGCCTTGTATCGCAAAAAAGAAAGAGAGTGAGCTTCCGGTGATGAATGATGCGGGAGCGGGACAGGATGTGGATGTGGTGCTTACCACCAGGGAGATCGACCGACTCATACGGGCAGAGCAGATTCGTCCGGCATCCCTTCCGGAGGAGGAATTTGACCTGCCCCTGGGAGTCGGTTCCGGAGCCGGGGTGATCTTCGGGGCTACCGGCGGCGTTATGGAGGCTGCCCTGCGTTCGGCATATTACCTGGTGACTGGAAGGAATCCAGATCCGGATTCCTTTGAGAAGGTGAGGGGAATGGATGGCTGGAAAGAGGCAGAGTTTAATCTGGCAGGACGGACTGTGAAAGTAGCAGTGGCCAGCGGCCTTGGAAATACCCGGAAGCTGATGGAAGCTATTCGCAAGGGCCAGGTGCAGTATCATTTTGTGGAGATCATGGCATGTCCGGGAGGATGTGCGGGGGGAGGCGGCCAGCCGATCCGGGATGGGAAAGAGCAGGCGGCAGACCGCTGTCGGGTGCTCTATGGATTGGATCAGGTGAATCATCTCAGATTCTCCCATGAGAATCCCTCTGTACAGAAATGTTATCAAGATTATCTGGGGACCCCGCTGTCCCATTTGGCACATCGGCTTCTTCACACAGACCATCACGCATGGAAGATGCCTGGGGAGGAAGGCTAGCGCCAAAACCTTAGCATGGGAAATTCATCTCCGCCAATTCAGTCCGGGAATCTTAGCGCCGGAAAATCAGAATCAGGAGAGTAGGGCTGGCAGCTTGGAGCTGGAAGTTCAGAGGATAAGAGTTTCGCCGCAGGAAAAGTAGCTGAGGCGGGACATAGACTGCTTCATAAAATCAAACTGCCGTGTTCCGGTACAGTGGCAGGTATAAAAAACTGTACCGGATTCTTCCAGATACTGAGCGTATGTTTTCAAGGTGTCATCCAGAGGCAGCTTGGAAAAATGAAAGCCTCCAACCAACACCTGGGGCTGAAACCATTGAACAATGTTTAAGATTCCCTTATGGGAGCAGCCACTGATGAGTACGCGCTTTCCCTCTTCCTCAATGAGCAGATACTGTTCGTGACGGAAATCGTCAGGGAGAAACTGTCCGTCTTCTTTTCGATTCAGACCAAAGCTGCCAAGATCGTAGTTTCTGTTTTTTTCATTGCAGGAATAGAGCGTGAGACCTTTGCAGATGGGGGTGACGTCTTCGGTGAAGATCAGCCGTGGATGGGCTTGGAGTTTCACATCCAGACCAATATATTTTTCTGTTCCGTTATAGTGGGCTTCAAAGGCATGACGGCTAAGGTACACAGGAGCCTTTTTGTTGATCTTCAGAAAGGTTTCCAGCCCTCCGCCATGGTCATAATGACCGTGGGAGAGGATGGCAATGTTCACAGCAGCCAGATCAACATCCAGTTTCCTGGCATTTTCGGCAAAAAGTCCGGTTTGGCCCATGTCAAAAAGCAGCTTGTGATTGAGCGTTTCGATATACAGAGACAGACCGTGTTCTGCACCCAGATCCTTCCGGCAGGAAGTATTTTCAGCTAAAGAGATTATGCGCATAGTGTTGTATTCTCCTTTGATTTACATAGTGTGTGCCTGTTTTTTGTATCGGCGATTTTATCATCGCAGCATCTCCTTTTTTAGAAGCAAAACAAAAAGGCAGGATCTCCAACTTAGAAATCCTGCCCTTGCTGCGGAAGATGGGACTTGAACCCACACGGCACGAATGCCACAAGATCCTTAGTCTTGCTCGTCTGCCAGTTCCGACACTTCCGCGAACAAATGCTATTATA
>CAJLNC010000018.1 GCA_905207905.1 uncultured Lachnospiraceae bacterium
TCCAACTTTAACCTGGTCATGGGGGAGGGAAAACGGGAAAAAGCCCCTTATTTCATTGGGAATGCCGCATCTATGCTGCTGGCAAGCGGAACGGTATTGTTCCTGGCGTCAGAGGTATTTTTGCATCCTATGCTTCAGCTTTTTGGTTCGCCGGCAGATGTGCTGCCTTATGCGGAGGAATATGTAAAGATCACAGCCCTTGGTTTTCCTTTTTTGATCGTCACTACAGGCGGAGGGCATCTGATGCGGGCAGATGGAAGCCCTAAAATGGCAATGATCTGCAACCTGTCCGGTGCGGTAATCAATACGTTTCTCGATGCGCTGTTTGTAATGGGATTTGGCTGGGGAATGGCCGGAGCAGCGGCAGCTACGGTGATGGGACAGGTTTTTTCCGGAATCCTGGTGATCCGGTATCTGATGCGCTATAAGACGGTGGCACTGGAGAAGAAGCACTTTCTTCCTCAGTGGAGGTATCTGGGGAAAATCATGGCGTTGGGAGCAGCCAACAGCTTTAACCAGATTGACATGATGGTGGTGCAGATTTCCCTGAATAATCTGCTGAAGTTTTACGGGGCGCAGTCCGTGTACGGGGAGTCTGTGCCCATTGCCTGCGCGGGGATCGTGATGAAGGTGAATCAGGTGTTCTTTTCCATCATCATTGGCATCTCTCAGGGAACCCAGCCCATAGAAGGGTATAATTACGGGGCCGGGCAGTATGCCAGAGTGAGAAAAACCTATGGACTGGCAGTGAAAGCCGGAATGGCGCTGTCCGCCTGTGCGTTTTTGATTTTCCAACTGTTTCCCAGGCAGCTTTTAAGTCTGTTCGGAGACGGAAGCGAAGCGTACTATCAGTTTGGCATCAGCTATTTTCGGATTTTTCTGGCAGGGACGCTGATCAACTTTTTGCAGCCTCTGTCCTCCTCTTTTTTTACTTCCATTGGAAAGGCTTACAAGGGAATGTTTTTGTCCCTTACCAGACAGATTCTGTTTTTGCTGCCCTTGCTGTTTTTCTTCCCAAGAGTGATGGGAATTGAGGGAATCCTCTATGCCGGACCGGTGGCAGACGGCTTAGCTTTTGCGGCGGCAATTCTTATGGTACGGCTGGAGTTTCGTAAGATGGAGAAACTGGAGCGGAAAGAAGAACAATAAGGTTTGGATGATTAGAGACAGAGCCGGAAGTGGATCATAAACGGGATGGGAAGCAGGAGCCTGAAAACGGAAGGGAAAAATCCGAAGTGCCTGGTCAGAAAAACTGTAAATGGACAGAAATTTTAAATTTGTCCGAAAGCAGGAGAAATTCCTTGCATATCAAGATATTTCTCCCTATAATGGGAAAAGAGAAAATCTAAAATGAAAACGAAAGAGGAGGAGATTATGAATTATTCAAATCAAGTAATTCGGGATGCCCGGAAATTGGGGATCCCGAAAATGCTGCTTTTAGGAGTCCAGCATATGTTTGCCATGTTTGGCGCTACGATTTTGGTGCCGATCCTGGTGAATGGGTATTTCCTGGAGGCCTGTGGGGAGGGCCTTACGGCCGGTCTGACCGTCTCTGTCACACTGTTCTGCGCCGGGGTTGGAACCTTGCTGTTTCATGTATGCTCGAAGTTTAAGGTTCCTGCGTTTTTAGGTTCTTCCTTTGCATTTCTGGGAGGATTTGCCACAGTGGCCAGCCTGGATACCGGGATGTATGCGGCTATGAGCGCCAACGAGAAAGCATCCTATGCCTGCGGCGGCGTGGTGGTGGCCGGACTTTTGTATCTGGCGCTGGCTTTGGTGATCCGTATTGTAGGCGTAAAGCGGGTGATGCGTTTCCTGCCTCCGGTGGTGACAGGACCGGTGATCATCTGTATCGGTTTAAGCCTGGCAGGTTCTGCCATCAACAATGCCTCTACCAACTGGTTTTTGGCTCTGGTGGCTCTGGCTGTGATCATTGTGTTTAATATTTGGGGGAAAGGAATGTTTAAGATCATCCCCATTCTCATGGGAGTGGTGATTTCTTATGGAGCAGCCCTGATCATGAATGCCTGCGGTATGGTGAATCCAGATGGCTCTGCGATTCTGGATTTTGCATCTGTGGCTTCCGCTGGCTGGGTGGGGATTCCTACCTTTAAGATTTGCCAGTTTGATGTGACTGCCATTCTGGTGATGGCGCCCATTGCGATTGCAACCATGATGGAGCATGTGGGAGATATGTCTGCCATCTCTGCCACTGTGGGGGAAAATTATCTGGCGAATCCCGGGCTTCACAGAACGCTGCTGGGTGACGGACTGGCAACTTCCCTGGCAGGCTTGATCGGAGGTCCGGCCAATACTACTTATGGAGAGAATACCGGTGTTCTGGAGCTGAGTAAGGTACATGATCCGAGAGTAATCCGTCTGGCGGCAGTGTTTGCGATTATCATCAGCTTCATTCCCAAGGTTTCCTCTATCATCAGCACTATGCCAGCATCCATCATTGGCGGGGTGAGTTTCATGCTCTACGGTATGATCTCTGCCATCGGTGTGCGCAATGTGGTGGAAAATAAGGTAGATCTCACCAAATCCAGAAACCTGATCATCGTGGGCGTGATTTTCGTCTGCGGATTGGGCTTCTCCGATGGCATTACCTTTACTGTGGCAGGAACTTCTATCACGCTGACGGCTCTGGCCATTGCGGCCATTGCAGGTATTCTGCTGAACATTCTTCTGCCTGGCAATGATTATGAATTTGGAGTGAATACTTCCGGAGATCAGAATCGGGGGATTCATCAGTAAGCGTAAGACAGACAGCTAAAAAGATCCAGATCGGAAGGTGCGGAATAAAAAGCACACGAAGGATCAGGAATAGGTTTTGATAATATCTTCGGCCATGGAACGCTTGGAACAGCAGCGGTCCATGGCCTGTTTTTCTATATAGCGGTGGGCCTCCGGCTCACTCATGTGGAGCTCACTGATCAGCAGCCATTTGGCCCGGTTGACGGTCCGGATCTCAGCCATTTTTTCCTCAATGGATAAAGTTTTTTTCTCAAACTGGCGCAGCCGTTCCCTGGCGGTCTCCATCCAGCTTAGAGCCATTAAAAGGGTGGGTTTTGCAAGGGGCTTCGGCAGAGCGAAGGCGCCATGCAAACGGAGTTTTTCCTGAATTTCCAGGTAAAAGTCGCTCTTTGCCAGAAGCAGGACGATGGTTTCTCTGGAAGCACAGGTGTCAATGGCAAAGCGAATTCCTGGATCATCGGGAAGAGGGGCATTGATAATGACAAAATCAAAGGTGCGTTCCGCAGCGGCTCTTCTCGCGGCGCTGATACTAGAGACCGTACACAGGTTGTAGCGGGAAGGCTCCGGAAGAAGTCCGAAGAAGGCAGAGGAAAAGTGTTCGGAGCCGGAGACCAGTAAAATACTGTAGCTTTGTTCCTGCAGACTCATGGAAGGTCCTCCCTTCTGTTTTTGGATATCGGTGGCATCCGCGTTGTTCCAGGTACACGGATGCGAAAGTTTCCGAAGACAGCTGCAACAGGATCAATAAGGAATGGAGGAATCGGATACGCAGGGATCTGTCCCGGCAGGTTCCTCTGTGGTGTACAGCTTTAGAATCGCTTCCGGCAGACAGCTCCGAATAAAGCTGCTGTTCGCTGCCAGTTTTCTGGCGGCTGTCAGATTCGCCGGAAGTTTTTGAAAGGGCGCCAGGATGCGCTCATCTGCCTGAAACAGATTGAAATCCGCAGGGGCAGGAGGTTTCAGCTGTTTTTGAATCCCATAAAGCCCGGCGTAGATCATCAGGGCGAAGGACAGATAAGGATTGGCGGAGGGATCCGGGGAACGCAGTTCTGCCCGACGGTATTCCCCCGCAGCAGCAGGAATCCGAATCAACTGGGAGCGGTTTTCATGGGACCAGGAGACGTAGGCTGGGGCCTTATTTTGTCCAAAACGCAGGTAGGAGCTTTGGGAAGGATTGAAAAACAGAGTCATCTCCCTAACTTTTTCCAGGATTCCTGCAACCATAGGGGGAAGTAGAGTTTCATCGCTCTGAAGGCTGCCTGGGAGAACGCCTGGCTCCTTCCGGAGACTTTTCACAGAGAGGTTGATGTGAAAGCCGTTGCCGGGCTGCTCCTTTAGCGGCTTCGGCCCAAAATCAGCGGCCAGTCCGTTGCGCAGAGCCACAGCCTTTACCACGGTCTGAAAGGTCATGGCATTGTCTGCCGCTGCCAGGGGATCGGAATAGCGAAAATCTATTTCGTTTTGTCCGGGGCCCTCCTCATGGTGGGAACTTTCCGGCAGAATTCCCATCTGTTCCAGGGTAAGACAGATCTCTCTGCGGATGTTTTCCCCTCTGTCTTCCGGTGCAATATCCATGTAGCCGGCATGGTCATAGGGAATTTTAGTAGGCTCCCCCATCTCGTCCAGCTTAAACAGGTAGAATTCCTGTTCTGCTCCAAAGAAAAATTGATATCCGGCTTCTTGGGCTGTTTCCACAGCCCTTGCTAAAATAGCCCTGGAGTCGCATGCAAAGCGGCGGCCGTCGGGATAAAAAATATTGCAGAACATGCGTACTACCCGGCCATGTTCCGGCCGCCAAGGCAGGGGCATCAGTGTGTTCGTATCCGGGTACAGCAGAAGATCGGAGTGGGTTTCATCCCCAAAGCCTGCAATGGCAGAAGCGTCAATGGCAATTCCGCTGGAAAAGGCTCGCGGCAGTTCCTGGGGCATAATGGAGATGTTTTTCTGTCGTCCGAACACATCGCAGAAGGCAAGGCGGATGAATTTCACGTCTTCCTCTTCCAGATACTGCAGTACCTCCTGTCTAGAATATTTCATATGATTACCTGCTTTCTCTTATCTTAATTGGCAACGTACATCTGTTTATAAGGATTCTGAGTGTTGGGGGTCACCAGAGTAAAGGGGGAATGGAAAATCTCTTTTTCATCCAAGCCAAAGATCTGACAGTATTCTGTAAGGAAGGCAGAAATCTGCATCAGGTCTTCCTGACTGGCCGGTGCTGCAGTCACCTGATCCGGAAAGCGGATCCCCTGGCAGCTTCCTCTCAGGAACAATTTCCCACCGTGCATGCCAGTACAGGGAAAATTTCCGGTGAGAGCTTTGCCATCCGTCTCCAGGCCCAGAACGATAATTATGCCGCCGGCCTGGTATTCCCCAAGAAAGCTGCCTGCCCGCCCTCCAATGATGATCACAGGAACTTTGTCCTGGTAAGCTTTCATGTGGATGCCGGTCCGGTATCCCGCATTTCCTCTTACATAGAGCTTTCCGCCCCTCATGGCATATCCGGCCGCGTCCCCCACGCTGCCATGGATCACAATCTTTCCCGCATTCATGGTATCTCCCACTGCATCCTGGGCGTTGCCTTTCACCGTCAAAAGAGAATCATTCAAGTAGGCACCCAGGGCATTTCCGGTGATTCCAAGAAGTGTAATCTGCTTTCCCGACATACCGGCTGCGAGGAACCGCTGGCCTTGGCAGCCGGTGACGGTACAGGTGCCGCCGGACTGGCGAAGCTGTTGATTTAACGTTTTGGAATCCAAATTGGCAGCATGAATTATTTTCATATTATATCACATCCTTCTGAATTTTTAATGTTTTTTCTCTTTTTCTCGAAAAAATAAATAATATCTGCCGGAAAGACTCCAGAGGAATGGCAGTTGTTTTTTGGCGCAGCATATTACTCTCCTGCATGGGCGATCCCAAGAATCTTCAGTTCTTTTTCCGTAAGACCAATTCCCCGCAGCATCAGCCGGTTGCCCCGGAGGGATTCAATGGAGTTGATCCCCATGCCCCCCATCATCTCTTTAATTTCCCGATTCCAGGCAGTCATGAGATTCACCAGATGTTCCTGGCCCTGCTGAGGATCCAGACGTTTCACCAGCTCCGGGCGCTGGGTAGCGATTCCCCAGTTGCAGATACCGCTCTGACAGGTGCGGCACAGATGACAGCCGAGAGCCAGAAGGGCGGCAGTGGCTACATAGCAGGCATCTGCACCCAGAGCAATGGCCTTTACTACATCGGAGGAGCTGCGGATGCTTCCGCCGGCGATCAGGGACACCTGATTGCGGATGCCTTCCTCCCGCAGCCGCTGGTCAACCGCAGCCAAAGCCAGTTCAAGAGGGATTCCCACATTGTCCCGAATCCTGGTGGGAGCAGCACCGGTGCCACCCCGAAAACCGTCCAGGGCAATGATATCCGCGCCGCTTCTGGCAATGCCGCTGGCGATGGCGGCAATATTGTGGACAGCAGCCACCTTGACAATTACCGGCTTTTTATATTCAGTTGCTTCCTTAAGGGAGAAGACCAGCTGCCTTAAGTCTTCAATGGAATAGATATCGTGGTGGGGGGCCGGGGAGATGGCATCTGCGCCCTCCGGGATCATTCTTGTGCGGGATACGTCTCCCACAATCTTGGATCCTGGGAGGTGGCCGCCGATCCCCGGTTTGGCTCCCTGGCCCATCTTAATCTCAATGGCCGCGCCTGCCTCTAAATAGGCCGGATGGACACCAAAACGGCCGGAGGCCACCTGAACAATGGTGTTGTCTCCATAGCAGTAAAAATCTTCATGAAGCCCTCCTTCTCCGGTATTGTAGAAGGTGCCAAGCTGACTGGCAGCGGACGCCAGGGCTTTGTGGGCATTGTAACTGATGGATCCGTAGCTCATGGCGGAGAAAAGTATGGGCATGGAGAGCTCCAGCTGAGGAGGAAGCTGGCAGTCCAGTGTTCCATCTGCCTTTCTTTGGATGCGTTCCGGCTTTTTGCCAAGATAGACTCTGGTCTCCATAGGCTCCCTTAATGGGTCAATGGGGGGATTGGTGACCTGGGAGGCATTGATCAGGATGTGATCCCAGTAAACAGGCAGAGGATTGGGATTGCCCATGGAGGATAAAAGGATTCCTCCGCTGGCAGCCTGTTTGTAGATCTCCCGCACCGTATCGTTGGACCAGTTTTGATTTTCCCGTATGGTACAGCTGCTCTTTACAATTTTCAGAGCCCGTGAAGGACAAAAAGCCACGCAGCGCTGACAGTTGACACATTTTGCCTCATCGCTGACCAACACCTTCTTTTCTTTCTGATAGAGATGCACTCCATTGGCGCACTGCCTTTCACAGGTACCGCAGCCAATGCAGCGGTCAGCGTTCCAGATCACTTCAAATTCAGGATAAAATAGTTCCATGGACATTAGTATGCTCCTTCCTTTACGCGAATGATGACCGGTTCCCCTCCGGAGGGCGCCCAGATATTTTCTGCATCAGGCTCCAGGGCCCGGATGGCGGCCTCTTCACTGCCAATGAAGACCCGGTCTTCTTTTTCTCCGATTACCATCGACCGCAGTTTCAGACGATCATTCAACGCCATCAAACCTCCGTCGAATCCCAGAACAATGGAGAAGGGGCCTGTAATCAGCAGGCTGGGGAAAAGGGTGCGCAGATAGGTGGCAGTCTGGCTGCCCTTGGGATCCTTCATAGCTTCAATGGTGCTCCAGAAGGGGGCTGCCACTACCGTGGCTGCCTCGGTCAGAGACAGGCCCTGGATCCGCAGCAGATAGTCCATAATATAGGTGATCACTTCTGTATCTGTCTGCAGGGTGCATTTGTAGCCGAACATTTCCATGAAGCGGCGGTTTGCATCGTAGGAAGAGATTTCTCCGTTATGTACAATAGAATAATCCAGCAGTGTAAAGGGATGGGCACCACCCCACCAGCCCGGTGTGTTGGTGGGATACCGCCCATGGGCAGTCCAGGAGTATCCGCTGTACTCTTCCAGCCGATAGAACTGCCCCACATCCTCCGGGTAGCCCACTGCTTTAAAGGTTCCCATATTTTTTCCGCTGGAAAAAACGTAGGCTCCCTTCATTTTTGCATTGATCTGGATCACCGTTTTTACTACAAACTCTTTTTCATCCACATGCATTTCCCGACAGACAGATTTCAGGGGAGAAACAAAGTATCTCCAGATAATGGGTTCTCCTGTGATGGAGGGAAGCTTTCGGGTGGGAATGATCTCAGACTGGACAATCTCAAACCGTTCTTTTAAAAAGGCTTCGCAGTCCTTTCTGGTGCTGCGGGTATCAAAAAAAAGATGCAGCGCATAAAAATCTTTATAATCCGGATAGATTCCGTATCCGGCAAATCCTCCTCCCAGCCCGTTGGAACGCTCATGCATCGGTTTCATAGCTGCGGCAATGCGATCTCCCGGCATTCGTTTTCCCTCCCTGGAGATCACGGCGGCAATGGCGCAGCCGGAAGGGATTCGTATTTGACCTTCCATTTTCATAAAAAGCTCCTCCTTTTCCGGTAAATCAAAGAAGTCTGCGGACGGACTTCTCCGCCTGCGGCGGGTCGCTTCAGCGACATATTTCCTTTCCAGCGCAATGCGGTTCTGCAAAATATTTTTGTTTCATAGAAAGAAAGCTCCTGTGAAACAAAAAAGACGTCCAAATTAAGGACAGTTTTCCTGCTCTTAAAATGAACGCCTTTGCTCATGCCTTCTTTTATACATCCAGGCGGGGCATTTGTCAACTGAAAAAAAGGGGTTGACAAAAAAAATGTCAGGTGTATAATATCGGGCATGAAGGCAATGGCGTCTTTAATGTGTTACAACGTTAAAGGCGCCGTTGCCTTTTTGCGTACAGGAAGCTCCTTCTTTGAGGGATACCGAAAGCGCAGTACCTGATTGTTTCATTTTTCAGGAAGAGGAGAGGATATTATGAAAAAGGTTTCAGATTATTTTGGATGTCTGGTGTTTGATGACCGGGTGATGAAGGGGAATCTTCCGGAGGAAGTTTACCGCTCCTTAAGAAAGACCATCGACGAGGGAGCCAAGCTGGATCTTGGAGTAGCCAATGCGGTGGCATCCGCTATGCGGGACTGGGCAGTCTCTAAAGGAGCGACCCACTATACCCACTGGTTTCAGCCCCTTACCGGGGTGACGGCAGAAAAGCATGACAGTTTTATCTCACCCTCCCCGGACGGGGGCGTGATCATGGAGTTTTCCGGGAAGGAACTAATCAAGGGGGAGCCGGATGCGTCATCCTTCCCTTCCGGAGGGCTGCGGGCTACCTTTGAGGCCAGAGGCTACACAGCCTGGGATCCCACCTCTTATGCATTTATCAAGGGAAAGACATTGTGCATTCCCACTGCCTTCTGTTCCTATGGCGGAGAGGCTCTGGATAAAAAGACGCCTCTGCTGCGCTCCATGGAGGCGCTGAATAAGCAGGCGCTGCGGATCCTGGCCCTGTTTGGCAATGATCAGGTGAAATATGTGAGAACCTCAGTGGGGCCGGAGCAGGAATACTTCCTTATTACAAAGGAGATGTATGACCAGAGAAGGGATCTTCGCTTCACGGGAAGAACTTTGTTTGGAGCCAAGCCTCCCAAAGGGCAGGAGATGGATGACCATTATTTCGGAGTGATCAAGCCCAGGGTGGCAGCCTATATGGAGGATTTGAACGAGGAACTGTGGAAGTTGGGAATTCTGGCAAAAACAGAGCACAACGAGGTGGCTCCTGCTCAGCATGAGCTGGCGCCTATCTATACTACTACCAACATTGCAACCGATCAAAATCAGCTTACCATGGAGGTGATGCAGAAGGTGGCTGCCAGACATGGGTTGGTGTGCCTGCTCCATGAAAAACCCTTTGCCGGAGTTAATGGAAGCGGAAAGCACAACAACTGGTCGCTCTCCACTGATACAGGGGTGAACCTGCTCTCACCGGGAGAAACGCCCTATGAGAACGCGCAGTTTCTTCTGTTTCTCTGTGCGGTGATCAAGGCTGTGGATGATTATCAGGATCTTCTCCGTCTGTCCGTAGCGACTGCGGGAAATGACCATCGGCTGGGAGCCAATGAGGCGCCGCCTGCTGTGGTATCGGTGTTCCTGGGAGATGAACTGAATGCAGTGTTGGAGGCAATAGAGAAGGATACGCCCTATGCGGGGACGGAGAAGATGCAGATGAAACTGGGAGTCAATGTGCTGCCGAAGTTTAACCGGGATGCTACGGACCGAAACCGCACCTCGCCCTTTGCTTTCACAGGAAATAAGTTTGAATTTCGGATGCTGGGGTCTTCCAACAGCATTGCCTGCGCCAATATGATGCTGAACAGTGCAGTGGCAGAGAGCTTGAAAATCTATGCAGACCGTCTGGAGCAGGCGGAAGATTTTGAGGAGACTCTGCATGAAATGATCCAGAAGACGATCCGGGATCATAAACGGATCATTTTTAACGGAAACGGTTACGACGAAAGCTGGATCAGGGAGGCCACGGAGCAGAGAGGGCTTTTAAACTACCGAACTACACCGGACTGCATGCCGCATCTGCTGGATGAAAAAAATGTGAGGATGCTTACCTCCCACAAGGTGTTCTCTGAGGCAGAGCTGAAATCCAGGTGTGAGATCATGCTGGATAATTACTGCAAGACGGTGGTGATCGAGGCCAATACCATGGTGGAGATGGCCAGAACCCAGATTGCTCCGGCAGTGGAGTCCTATGTCCTGGAATTGGCAAAGACAGCGGCAGCCAAAAAGGCCGTGGATGCTTTTTATGCCTGCGGCTACGAGACCGGGCTGATCAAGCGGCTGTCTGTGCTGACAGAACAGATCGGAGTAAGGAGCGACGAACTGGAGAAGGCTGTGCTGAAGCTTGGGGACGTGATGGATATCCTCTCCCAGGCCAATGCAATCCGGGATACGGTCCTTGGAAAGATGGGAGAGCTGCGGCTTGCCTGTGATGAGGCGGAGACCCTCACAGCTAAGAAATACTGGCCCTTCCCCACTTACGGAGATCTGCTGTTTAGTGTGAGATAAGAAGAACCAAACTGATTCGACAGGATAGACGGAGGAAAACACGATGTGTTCAATTATGGGCTATTGCGCAGCAGGCGCCGATCTGGAGGCGTTTCGGAAAGGGTTTGACAGAACCATTTCCAGAGGGCCGGATGAAAGCCGGATCATTGATACAGGAAAGGGCCTTCTGGGATTTCATCGGCTGGCTATTATGGGGCTGACGCCCTCCGGCATGCAGCCCTTTGAACTGAATGGAAGTTATCTGGTGTGCAATGGGGAGATTTACGGCTTTGAAAAATACAGGGAGCAGCTTAGGGGAAAGTATTCGTTTCAGAGTGATTCGGATTGTGAAGTGCTGCTTCCGCTGTACCGGGAGATGGGGACAGACCTGTTTGCGGTTCTGGACGCAGAATTTGCCTGCATCCTTTATGACGGGGAAACAGGAGAGTATGTGGCTGCCAGGGATCCCATTGGTATCCGCCCCCTGTACTATGGATATGACAAAACAGGAGCGATCCTTTTTGCCAGCGAGCCCAAAAACCTGGTAGGTCTTGCGGCGCGGATTATGCCCTTCCCTCCGGGCTGCTACTACAAAAACGGAAAATTCGTCCGGTACTGTGATATTGCACAGCCCAGGAGGATGAGCCGGGATTCCCTGGAGGAGACTTGCAGAAAAATCAAAGAAAAGCTGATTGCAGGAGTAAAAAAACGACTGGTATCAGATGCAAAGGTAGGATTTCTTCTGTCAGGTGGATTGGATTCTTCCCTGGTGTGCGCCATCGCTGCCAGGGAGAGCAAGATCCCTATCCGCACCTTTGCTATTGGCATGGATCAGGATGCCATTGATTTAAAGTATGCAAGAGAGGCGGCAGATTATATAGGAAGCTGCCATACAGAATTCATTATTACAAAAGAAGATGTGATCTCATCTCTGGAAGATGTGATCCAACTGCTGGGTACCTTTGATATTACCACTATCCGGGCCAGCATGGGGATGTATCTGCTGTGTAAAGGGATCCATGAGCAGACGGACATCCGGGTGCTGCTCACGGGGGAGGTTTCCGATGAACTTTTTGGATATAAATACACAGACTTCGCGCCCAGCCCTCAGGCTTTCCAGGAAGAAGCCCAGAAAAGGGTGCGGGAACTGCATATGTACGATGTGCTTCGGGCAGACAGATGCATCTCTGTGAATTCCTTGGAAGCCCGGGTTCCCTTTGGAGACCTGGATTTTGTAAATTATGTGATGTCCATTGATCCGGAGAAAAAGATCAATCGGTACGGTAAGGGGAAATATCTGCTGCGTCATGCCTTTGAGGGGGAGGATTACCTGCCGGGAGAAATTTTATGGAGAGAAAAAGCGGCCTTCTCCGATGCCGTAGGACATTCTATGGTGGATGATCTGAAAGAATATGCGGAAAGCCGGTATACGCAGGAGGAATTTCTGGCCGGCTGTGCAAAATACAGCCATGCAGTGCCTTTTACAAAGGAGTCTTTGCTGTACCGGGATATTTTTGAGAACTATTATCCCGGGCAGGGGGAGATGATTGGGGATTTCTGGATGCCCAACCGGGAATGGGAGGGCTGTAATGTGACAGATCCTTCTGCCAGAGTGCTGTCCAATTATGGAGACAGCGGAAAATAGGCAACAGAAAGAGACGGGGAAGAAAGGACAGCAATCCTATGACGAAATATATTTTTGTAACCGGCGGTGTGGTATCCGGACTTGGGAAGGGAATCACCGCCGCTTCCCTTGGCAGGCTGCTGAAAGCCAGGGGACTGAAGGTGGCAGCCCAGAAGCTGGATCCCTATATTAATGTGGATCCCGGTACCATGAGCCCTTATCAGCACGGAGAAGTGTATGTGACGGAGGACGGGGCAGAGACGGATCTGGATCTTGGACATTATGAGCGGTTTATTGACGAGGATTTGAACCAGTATTCCAACCTTACCACTGGAAAGGTGTACTGGAATGTGCTGAACAAAGAGCGGCGGGGGGAATATCTGGGTTCCACCGTTCAGGTAATCCCGCATATTACCAATGAGATCAAAGAATTTGTGTATCGGGTAGGGAAAAAGACAGAGGCAGATGTGGTGATCACAGAGATCGGAGGTACCATCGGGGATATGGAGTCCCAGCCTTTTTTAGAGGCAGTAAGACAGATCGCCCTGGAAGTGGGGCGGGAGAACAGCCTCTTTATCCATGTGACCCTGGTGCCCTTTTTAAAGGGATCCCAGGAGCATAAATCAAAGCCTACCCAGCATTCCGTAAAGGAGCTGCAGGGAATGGGAATCAATCCGGATATTATTGTGCTGCGGTGCGATGAACACTTGGAGCCGGAGATTTTTCAGAAGATATCCCTGTTCTGCAATGTAAAACAGGACTGTGTGATTGAAAATCTTACTCTGCCCAATCTCTATGAGGCGCCGTTGATGCTGGAGGAGTCAGGATTTTCCAGGGTGGTGTGCAGGGAACTGCAGATCCAGGTTCCGGATCCGAATCTGGAAGAATGGAAGCAGATGGTCCGGGGAATGAAGCGAAGCGAGGGAACGGTAACCATTGGAATTGTGGGGAAGTATGTAGCTCTTCATGATGCTTATCTTTCTGTGGCAGAGTCCTTGCGCCATGCAGGCTGGAGCCTTGGTATTCAGATTCAGATTCAATGGGTGGATTCGGAAAAGATCACAGAAAATACAGTGGAAGGGCTTCTGACAGGGCTGGATGGGATTCTGGTTCCCGGAGGTTTTGGAGACCGGGGGATTGAGGGGATGATCCTGGCAGCCAGGTACGCAAGAGAGCAGAAAGTGCCCTATTTTGGCATCTGTCTTGGGATGCAGATTGCAGTGATTGCCTGTGCCAGAGATCTGGCTGGTATGGAGGACGCTAATTCCAGTGAATTTAATGAGCTGTGTCCCCATAAGGTCATCGATTTTATGCCTGGACAGAGTGATGACATTGACAAGGGAGGCACCTTAAGGCTGGGGGCTTATCCCTGCGTGATCCGGAAAGGGACTGTGCTGGAGCGCTGCTACGGAACAGACCGCATCTGTGAGCGCCACCGTCACCGTTATGAGTTTAATAACCAGTACCGGGAGGTTTTGGAAAAGGCGGGGCTTACCTTTGGGGGAACTTCCCCGGACGGAAGGCTGATGGAGACGGCGGAGCTTTCCCATCTGCCCTTCTATGTGGGAGTCCAGTATCACCCGGAATTTAAGAGCCGGCCCAACCGTCCGCACCCGCTGTTTCTCGGTTTTGTGGAGGCTGCCTGGGAGCTGGCGCAAAAAAAGGAGCAGAGAGATGAAGTATAACAGAAAATTGATCCTGGAAGATGGACAGGAGTATTACGGGTATGGATTTGGCGCCAGGGAAACCAGGGTGTGTGAGCTGGTGTTTAATACCTCCATGACCGGGTATCAGGAAATTTTATCCGATCCCTCCTATACAGGCCAGGCGGTGGTGATGACCTATCCATTGATTGGGAATTACGGCATGGCGGCAGAAGACTATGAGACAGACCGCCCTACCATGGGAGGGCTGATCCTGCGGGAATACAATGATGAGCCCTCCAATTTCCGCAGCAGGGGCACCCTGTCCCAGGTGATGGAGCGTTTTGGGATACCGGGAATCTTTGGGATAGACACCAGAAAGCTGACCCGTTCTATCCGGGATTTTGGGAGCAGAAAGGTTTTGCTGACAGATGCAGCTACTACCCGGAAGGAGGGGCTGGAGATTCTGGCCAAAAGTCAGATTCCCAGGGATACGGTAGCCCTGGTCAGTCCGGAAACTCCCAGATATTTTCCCACCGCGGAATCAAGATTTACAGTGGTGGCCATTGACTGCGGGATGAAACAAAACATAGTAAGATGTTTGAATGAGAGAGGCTGCAGCGTTACCGCTCTTCCGTTCCATACTTCCCCAGAGGAGGTAGAGGCTCTGCACCCGGACGGGATCTTTCTTTCCAATGGCCCGGGGAATCCGGAGGATGTCCCTCAGGTGACAGAGCTGGTGCGGCAGCTTAGGGGGAAATATCCTATTTTTGGGATCTGTCTTGGACATCAGCTGATCTCGCTGGCCTATGGAGCCAGAATTTATAAACTGAAATTTGGCCACAGGGGCGGCAACCATCCGGTGAAAAATTTAAAGACCGGAAAAATAGAGATCACCTCACAAAACCATTCCTACGCAGTGGATGGGGACAGTCTTTCGAAAACATCCCTGACGCTCACGCACCTGAATCTGCTGGATGGAACAGTGGAAGGGGTAGAATGCAGGGAAGATCAGGTGTTCAGTGTCCAGTATCATCCGGAGAGCGCTCCAGGGCCTCAGGACAGTCAAGGGCTTTTTGACCAGTTTGTACAGATGATGGAGGAGCATTGCCATGCCAAAGCGAACCGATATTAAAAAGATCTTAGTCATTGGCTCCGGGCCTATCGTTATTGGACAGGCTGCGGAGTTTGATTATGCAGGCACTCAGGCCTGTCTGGCCTTGAAGGAGGAGGGCTATGAGGTGATCCTGTGTAATTCCAATCCGGCAACGATTATGACAGACCCCTCTGTGGCAGATAAGGTGTATATGGAGCCTTTGACTCTGGAATATATGGCAAAGGTGATCCGCTATGAACGTCCGGATGCCCTTCTTCCAGGAATCGGAGGTCAGACCGGATTGAATCTGGCGATGGAACTGGAGAAAAAGGGCGTTCTGAAGGAATGCCGGACAGAGCTTCTTGGTACCAGGAGCAGCAGCATTGAGCGGGCGGAGGATCGCCGGCTTTTCAAAGAGCTGTGTGAAAAATTAGGGGAACCGGTGCTGCCCTCACGAATTGCAGGAACTCTGCAGGAGGGGATGGAGGCAGCAGGGGAAATCGGTTATCCAGTGGTAGTGCGTCCTGCCTACACGTTGGGAGGAACCGGAGGAGGATTTGCAGATCGGGAGGAAGAATTGCTGCCTTTGATCAAAAATGGCCTCGCTCTGTCACCGGTAAGCCAGGTGCTGATCGAGAAGAGCATTAAAGGGTATAAAGAAATTGAATATGAGGTGATGCGGGATAGAAATGACACGGCCATCACGATCTGCAATATGGAGAATCTGGATCCGGTAGGCATTCACACCGGAGACTCTATCGTAGTGTGCCCGTCCCAGACGCTCACCAACAAGGAATATCAGATGCTTCGGGACAGCGCTCTGAAAATCATACGTGCGCTGGAGATCGAAGGGGGCTGCAATGTGCAGTTTGCCCTGGATCCCGGCTCTTTTCAGTACTACGTGATTGAGGTGAATCCAAGAGTGTCCCGTTCTTCCGCCCTGGCCTCCAAGGCCAGCGGCTATCCCATTGCGCGGGTATCGGCCAAGATCGGCATCGGCATGACGCTGGATGAGATACCGTTAGCCAACACTCCGGCCTGCTTTGAGCCGGCACTGGACTATGTGGTGACCAAGATGCCCCGGTTCCCCTTTGATAAATTTACAGAGGCCAGCCGGAGACTGGGTACACAGATGAAAGCTACGGGAGAGGTAATGGGCATCGGCCGGACCTTTGAGGAGAGCCTGGAAAAATCCATCCGCTCTCTGGAGACTGGGTACTATCATCTGCACAGCTCCAAATTTGACGGAATGGAAACCAAAGAACTGTCAGCGTACCTTCAGGAGGGAACAGATGACCGCATTTACGGAGCGGCAGAGCTGCTGCGGAGGGGCTGCAGCGTGGAAGAGATCTGGAAGATTACAGCCATCGACCGTTTTTTTCTGCGGAAACTGAAGAACATTACAGAAGAGGAGCAAAGGCTGAAAGAGCATCCCGGAAGCCCAGAACATTTGCTGGAAGCAAAAAGGATGGGATTTTCTGACCGGGCGGTGGCAGACTGCTGGAACTGGAACGAAGAGCAGGTATTCTTGCTCAGATGCCGGAAAAAAATAGTTCCTGTCTATAAGATGATTGATTCCTGCGCCTCTGAGTTTGACAGCTACATTCCTTATTTTTACAGCACCTATGAGGAAGAGAATGAATCCCGGATTTCCTCAAGAAAAAAAGTGGTGGTTCTGGGGTCAGGGCCGATTCGCATCGGCCAGGGAGTGGAGTTTGACTATTCTACCGTCCATGCGGTAAAGACCATCCGGGAGGCAGGGTATGAGGCGATTATCATTAACAATAATCCGGAGACTGTGTCCACTGACTATACCTGTGCGGACAAGCTGTATTTTGAACCTCTCTGTGTGGAAGATGTGATGAATGTGATCCGCATGGAAAATCCTGTGGGGGTTATGGTTACTCTGGGAGGCCAGACTGCGATCAATCTGGCGGAACCCTTAAGCCGTCTGGGTGTAAACCTGATGGGTACAGACTGTGAGGCCATTGAGCGGGCTGAAAACAGGGAGGCTTTCGAAACGCTGCTTTTGTCCCTTGGCATTCCACAGCCCAGAGGACGGGCGGTGACTACCCTGGAGGAAGGGCTGAAGGCAGCAGAAGAGATCGGCTATCCGGTGCTGGTGCGTCCCAGTTTTGTGTTGGGAGGCAGAGCCATGGAAATTGTGGCCAGGGAGGAGCATCTGCGCCACTACCTGAAGACAGCAGTGGAGATTTCAGAGGAGAAGCCGGTGCTGGTGGATCAATACATCCGGGGAAGGGAAGTGGAGGTGGACGCCATCTGCGATGGAACCCAGGTGTTTGTCCCGGGGATCATGGAGCTGGTAGAGCGGACCGGAATCCATTCCGGAGATTCCATCAGCGTCTATCCGCCTTATGATCTTTCTCAAAAGGTAAAGGAGAAGATTCTCTCCTACACAAAGCGTCTGGGACTGGGAATTGGCATTGTGGGACTTTTTAATATTCAGTTTATTGTGGATGATAAGGATCAGGTCTCCGTCATTGAGGTGAATCCCAGATCCTCCCGGACGGTGCCTTTCCTCTCCAAAGCCACAGGCTGCAGCCTGGCAGACATTGCCGCAAGAGTAATGCTGGGGATACCTCTGAAGGAACAGGGGATTTTGGAAGAATGCCTGCCAGAAACTTCCCGGTATTATGTAAAAGCGCCTGCCTTTTCTTTCTCCAAGCTAAAGGGAATGGATGCCTACCTGTCTCCGGAAATGAAGTCCACCGGGGAAGCCATCGGATATGATGAAAAGCTGCATCGGGCGATGTATAAGGCCATGATTGCCTCTGGCATGAAGCTTCAGAATTACGGAACTGTGGTGGTGACGCTGGCAGATGAGGATAAAGAAGAAGCGCTGCCCCTGATCCGGCGATTCTATCAGATGGGCTTTAACATTGAGGCAACCATAGGAACCGCTCAGTTTCTCAAGAAAAATGGGATTCGTACAAGACTGCTTCATAAGCTCAGCCAGGGAAGTCAGGAAATCTTAGATTCCATCCGCGCCGGATACGTGAGCTATGTGATTAATACCAGGGCCATTCTTTCCGGCATCCATTACGGGGATGGAGCCGCCATCCGCCGTACGGCCAGCCAGAACAATGTGACCATGTTCACTTCTCTGGATACCGTGCGGGTATTGCTGGAGGTGCTGGAGGAAGTGACTATCGGCGTATCTCCCCTGGACACTTTTCAGACAAATACAGCACTATCTGAAAGATTTACCGCATAAAATTGGATGTTTCTTTCAGATTATGCGTGATATACTGGAAAAAAGGTTCATATACTGTTTGAAAGGGGAAGAGGATATGATTATGGAATCTGTGTTTGAAGCAATCAATGGAGTGTTTCGGTTTGTGGGGCCGCTGTCTGATTTTCTGTGGGATTTTCCCACGAATTTTGCCTGGTATCAAAATATCCCGGTGCTGGGAAATTTTTCTCTGGCAGTCATTCTTCTTCTGGGTTCCGGCATTTTTTTCAGTTTCCGGCTGGGATTTATGCAGGTGACTCACTTTAAGAAGGGAATCAAGATCCTTACAAAGAAGAAAGCGGTGGAGACCGGAATTTCGCCCCTGGCTGCTTTTCTGCTAAGCTCTGCCATGCGGGTAGGGCCGGGCAACATTATTGGCGTGACAGGAGCAATTGCTGTGGGAGGCCCAGGCGCCCTGTTCTGGATGTGGGTATCCGCCTTTTTTGGTATGTCTGTGGCCTACATGGAGGGCGTGCTGGCCCAGATTTTTAAGGAGAAAAAGGGAGATGAGTTTGTAGGAGGCCTTCCTTTTTATGGGAGAAAGCTGCTGGGAAATAAAGCGTGGATCGGCATTTTCTTATCCATTCTCTATATCCTCTATGCGTTGTGCTGTCTGCCTGCCCAGGGCTTTAATGTGGTTTCTTCCGTTGGGCGTATGGCGGAGATCGTAACCGGAACATCCATTGCTTCGGACTCTGTTTTTTATTATATTGTGGGAATTGTTATTGTAGCGTTGACTGCGGTGATTGCCTTTGGAGGCATCAAGAAGGTGACCAAGTGGACGGATCGGATGGTTCCTGTAATGGCAGTGCTGTACATTGGCGTGGCGCTTCTTCTGATCTTAATGAATTTTGGCAGGATCCCTTATTTCTTTCAGGCAGTGTTTGGAGGGGCCTTCCGTTCGGAAGCCTTTTTCGGAGGAGTGTTTGGAACCGTTTTGGCCCAGGGTGTAAAGAGAGGGTTAATGTCCAACGAGGCTGGGCAGGGAACCATCACTATGTCCGCTGCAGCAGCGGACGCGGATCATCCCTGTGAGCAGGGAGTGCTGGCTTCTATCGGTGTATTTTTGGATACCATTGTGATCTGTACGCTCACCGGATTTGTGGTGGTGATGGCTCACTGCTGGAGCGGGGCAGAAGGGCAGGCTTGGGCAGCCCTGGATCAGCTTCCGAAATTTACGGCGTCTGCGGCAGAGCTGACTCCCGGCACTGCGCTGAATGGGGTTATCATGCTGTTGATTACGGTGTGTTTCGGTCTTTTCGCCTACACCACCCTTCTTGGGATGATCAGTTTTTCCGAGATCGCAGCCAACCGGATCCGGCAGGATTCGTCCTGCATCAATTTTGTCCGGGGAGCGGCTCTGTTTGTGGCAGCCTTTGGTATTGTGTGCAATATCGCAGGCCTGGAGCTGGGCAATCTGTGGGCCTTCTCGGATCTTGGAAACATTCTGATTGTATTTTTCAACGTGCCTATTGTGTATGCGGGAGCCAAGTATGTGTTTAAAGCCACAGATCATTACAAGAAAAATGACGGCACGAAGTTTACTTCCCAGGTCATCGGCAGAGATGACTGTACTTACTGGGATGAGAGGGCGGCCGGGCTTCCTAAGAACAGCAGATGATTGCTGCATCCAAGCAGCTCCGGCTTTTCACAGCTGTAATAGTGATAGCGCAGATACTGGGAGTAGCTGTAATCGTCCATTGCGTTGATCTTATTTTCCAGCAGTTCGCTCATGCCGTCGGAGGCAACCTGGTGAAGCAGGCGGATGCCCTGCTTTGCCAGCATACTCCGGCATTCCTCTACCGTAAAAAATACGAAGGGAAAGTCTTCCAGACGAAAGGTGTCATGGTCATAGGTGTTTTCCCGGAAAAAGTTTGGATTATAGGCAAACTCGGTAAGAATTACCATGTCATGAGAAATGAAGGCAAACAGGATCAGTCCGTCCTTTTTGCACACCCGTTTTGCCTCCTGAATACATTGCTTCCGATCCTTCTCCTGATGCAGATGGTAGAGAGGACCCAGGAGCAAAACCACATCAAAGGTCTCATCCGGATAACAGGAAAGATCCAGGGCATTGCCCTGGCGAAGCTGTATCCTGTGATGAGGCCTTATTTTTTTGCGAAAGGCTTCTATATTGGCGGGAGACAATTCCAAGGCATCCACCGAATAGCCCTGATCGGCCAGATACAGGCTGTATTCTCCGGCGCCGGCGCCAACATCCAAAATGCGGTCCTGCGGTTTTAAATATTTTTCCAGATAACGGATGGTAGTGAGAAATTCCACCCGGGCTGCTTTGGAGTGCTTCAGGCGCCTGTCCTCGCAAAACAGTTCATAGAGACGTTTTACCTGCTCCGCGTCTTCCTTTATTGCTCTGATTTTTTCAACTTCCTGCACATCCATAGAAAGATCCTCCTTTCGATTATTTGAGGCTCATTGTATCATGGGAATCTGCTTTGCGCAATAAAAATGGTAACAGTTCAGCCATAACAGCCCATTTTTGCCATCGCAGCTAAAATTCTCGTTTATGGCTGAACTGTTATGAAAAATGAAAAATAAGGTTGACATCAAACCTTGTTGATGCTATAGTTAATTACACAAGTAATTAACCAATGAGGTGATGAAGGGGAGGGGGAGGAAAGAAGAAACATGGGAGTGAAAAAAGAAGAACTGGAAGGAAGTGAACCACGTGAATGAAATCCTGACACAGGAGAAATCCATTTATATTCAGATCAAGGAAATGATTGAAAACGATATTCTCCGGGATATCCTGCTGGAGGAGGAACGGGTTCCCAGCACCAATGAGCTGGCGAAGCTGTACGCCATCAATCCTGCCACGGCAGCAAAGGGGGTGAATCTTCTGGTGGATGAGGAGATTCTATATAAGAAACGGGGAATTGGCATGTTTGTAGCCACGGGAGCGAAGAAGAAGATTATGGAGAAACGGAAAAAACATTTTTATGATGATTATGTGAAACGGCTTATGGCGGAGGCAGTGAGCCTTGGCATTACCAAGCGGGAATTGATCAATATGATTGCGGAGTCAGAAGAAGGAGGGGAAGCAGATGAGTAAGCTGGTTTGCAAGGGATTGGAAAAAAGTTACGGGAAAAAGGAGGTACTCCACAACCTGGATCTGGAGCTGGAGAGCGGAAAGATCTATGGCCTGATCGGGAGGAACGGAGCTGGAAAGACCACGCTGCTTTCTGTGCTTACTGCCCAGAGTCCGGCCACTGCAGGCACTGTTGTTTTTGACGGAAAACCAGTGTGGGAAAATCGGGAGGTGCTGGAGCATATCTGCTTTTCCAGGGAATTAAATCAGATGATGGGGAACAGCGGCAATCCTTTGAAGGTGAAGGAGTATCTGCGGATTGCAGCCACCTATTTTGTTCATTGGGACAAAGAGATGGCAAAGAGGCTGATTGAAAAGTTTCATCTGGATGTGAATAAGCGCATCAGCAAGATGTCCAAGGGAATGACCTCCATGGTGACCATCATTGTAGCCCTTGCCAGCAAGGCGGAGTTTACTTTTCTGGATGAACCGGTAGCAGGTCTGGATGTGGTGGCCAGGGAGCAGTTTTATAGAATCCTTCTGGAGGAATATACGCAGACCGGGCGCACCTTTGTGATCTCCACCCACATCATTGAGGAGGCTGCTGACGTGCTGGAGGAAGTGATCATTTTGGATCAGGGCAAGATCCTCCTAAAGGAAAATACCCAGGAGCTTCTGGAGCGGAGTTATCACATCAGCGGCCACGAGGAGGAAGTGGATCAGGCGGCTGCAGGCCTTGAGCTGCATCATCAGGAGCGGCTTGGGCGGAGCAAGGGTGTGACGGTGCTGTTAAAACCGGGACAGACCATTCCGGCAGGCTATGACGTGAGCGTTCAGAAGCTGAATTTGCAGAAGGTATTTGTGGCGCTTTGCGGAGAGGAGGATGCAGAATGACGAAGGATGGATATGCAAAAGCTTCCGGTCTGAGAAAAGAAAGCGGCAGACAAAAGGAAAAGGGCAGCCTTGGCAGTCATGTGAGAATGTGGGGCAGATACGCAGGGGAGAGCCTGGCAGCCTCTCTGGGGGCGTCGCTTGTCCTTCTGCTCTTCTACGGAGTGCTGGGAAGCAGTTTTTCCGCAAAGTCTCTGGGGGGAGGAATCTTAACCTCGCTGGCGCTCTACCCCTACTATCTGACTTTAGCAGCGGTGTTTGTGCAGGCCATTGTATCAGCCAATGCTTTTCAGCTATATTTTCCGGTGCTGGTATCTATGAATGCCAGCAGAAGGTCTGTGGTGTTGGGAGCAGCAGCCAGCCAAGGGGGGTGCACCCTTTTGGTGGCGTGCATCAGCATTCTGATCTGGAGATGGAATCCCAGCGATATCGCGGTAGATGGAATAAAACTGATCCCTCTTTTGGCAGGGCTCCTTCTTTTTACTACCGGATTTACCATTGTTTTAGGAGCAGTATCCCTTCGATGGGGAAAGATCGGAACCCTCATTCTGGTGCTGTTCTTTATGTTCTGGGGAGCAGGGGCAGGAATCCTTTATGCCGTGAACGGTGCGGACGCAGGGAGGATGCTGGCGCAGGTTCGGGACATTGACCAGATCGTTCAGGCAGCAGTACTGGGAGCCGGACTTGTTATGTTTCTTCTCGGAACCTGCTTTTCAGCGGCTGTTGTGAGGAAACTGGAGATACGAAGATAGGAGGGATTTGTATGCTGCAGGCAGTAAAAAGACAGTTGTCTGTTCGGAAGGATGACTGGTTGTTAGGAAGTTTTATTGCGGTGATAGCCTATCTGGCAGGAGGAATTCTGCTGGCAGTGCTGATGTTTTTGAACAAGTCAGCTGATTTTTATATCAATCTTGGCAGTATTCTGGCAATGGCGGTGGGAGGCATTTATTTTTTGATCACTGTGGTGGGAAGCACGATCAGCTATTTTAATCTGGAAATTTCCTTTGGAAGCACCAGAAAAGAATTTCTGATATCCCACTATGCAGTCTGTTTCCTTCACGGGATGTCTTATGTGGTTCTGATCGTTGTCCTGGCGTTTTTGGAGCAGATTCTGGCAAAGTTTTTTTGGGCAGACAAGGCCCTGGTGATGGATATTCTGCCCTGGATTCCCAAAGTGGGAGGACTGCTTGTGACAGGCATCATGATTCTGTCCACATTGGCGGCGGCGCTGATCATGCGCTTCGGCCGTCTTGCCGGTTGGACTCTGTGGGGTGTTTGGATGGTGTTTTTCATCGGGGCTCCCCAGGTGATGGATGCGGTGGAGGAGGCTCCGGATTCGGTGTTTGGTAAGATCGGAAGATGGTTTCTCTGGCTGGCGGGTCAGCTTCCCTGGTACGGCTGGCTGGCGCTGGGGGGCGGGGCAGCACTGCTCTGCTTGCTTGGAACTGTATGGATACTAAAAAAACAGCAGGTGACGGCCTGAAAAATAAAGAAAGCCTCCGGGTACACGCTTGAAGCGGTACTCTGAGGCTTTTGTGCAGTGCGAGGGGGAGAAGAATTTTGCAGTTTTGAAACCGGATGTTCACAGGGAATGGGATCAGGCTTGACAGAAAGAAACATAAGATGAATCAGGCTGAAAAAGATATATTCCCACGGAATTTTGGAGATTTTCCCAGAATAATTCCCCTATTTTTTTGAAAAGCAGTATAATAATGGAAAAAACATGCTATAATGAAAGAAATCAAAAGAGATAGGGGCGGGAAAAACAGGAAATAGTCAGATGTCCTGCCCTGCGGGAGAAAATATGTATCAGTTTGAAAAGGTGAACAAAAAGCTGCTGGGTTCCCAGGTGGAAGATGCCCTGATGGATTTTATATTGAAGAAACCGTTGCAGATTGGGGAAAAACTGCCCAATGAATTTGAACTGGCAGAACAGTTTGGCGTAGGGCGAAGTACGGTGAGGGAGGCAGTAAAGAGTCTGGTATCCAAGGGAGTGCTGGAGGTTCGCAGAGGATCCGGAACCTATGTGATCAGCACCTGTACATCCGAGGAGGATCCTTTGGGGCTGTCCAGGTTTGAGGATCGCTACAAGCTGGCGCTGGAGCTTCTGGAGGTGCGTCTGATGCTGGAGCCGGAGATTGCAGCCCTGGCTGCAGAGTATGCCACGGAGGAGGAGATGGAGCAGTTGGAAAAACTCTGCGACGAGGTGGAGCAGCTTTACCAGGCAGGAATCAATCACATTTCAAAAGATATTGAATTTCATACCTGCATTGCAAAGTGCAGCAACAATCGGGTGGTGGAGATTCTGGTGCCAATCATTAATTCGGCAGTATCCACCTTTGCCAATCTGACCCACAGGGAACTGATGCGGGAGACGATTGAGACTCACCGGGCAGTGACAGAAGCCATCCTGCGCAGAGACAGCGTGGGTGCCAGATGCGCCATGATGATGCATCTGACTTACAACCGTCAGAAGCTTATGAGCAAGTATCAGGAGCAGGAGATGAGGAAGGAAAAATCTGAGCAGTTTTTATGAAACAGTCCTGAAAACCGGTCCGTTCTATTTCTACAGAAGAAAACCATAAAAATACACAAAAGAAGCGCGTTTTTTGCAGGAAAACAGCGCTTCTTTTGTGCAAGATATAGAAAAAACTCTTGAGACATCAGATGTATTGACAGAAATAACGGAAATTGATAGAATATACGCATGACGACATAAGACGTCTGATGTAAAGAGAAGAGAAAAAATTTAATATTAAAGGAGGACATTTTATGAGTGAAGCAGCAGCTGCACTGAATCCTACCAGGCTGGTGATCGCAGCCCTTATCGGCCTGATCATTCTTCTGGTACTGATCATTAAATTTAAGTTTCATGCCATGGTTTCCATTCTGGTGGGAGCTCTGGCTATCGGCCTGATTGCCGGTATGCCTTTTGAGGACATTATTAATGCGGTGAATGATGGTATCGGGAATACTCTAAAAGGCATTGCTCTTTTGGTGGGCTTAGGATCCATGTTCGGAGCAATCCTGGAAGTATCGGGAGGCGCCCAGTCCCTGGCAGTCACTATGGTAAAGCGTTTTGGAGACAAGAAGGCAGCATGGGCTTTGGGAATTACAGGTCTGGTGATCGCCATGCCGGTATTTTTTGATGCCGGTTTGATTATTCTGATTCCGCTGGCTTTTTCTCTTGCTAAGAGAACCAAACGATCCTCCCTGTTTTACGTGATCCCTCTTCTGGCAGGATTGGCAGTAGGACATGCTTTTATCCCTCCCACTCCTGGCCCGGTGCTGGTGGCTACCATGTTGAATGTGGAGCTTGGATGGGTGATTGTGGTAGGCATTTTCTGCGGTATTTTTGCCATGATCGTGGCTGGCCCGGTTTGGGGTGCTATCTGCGGTAAGAAGCATTATGTTCCGGTTCCGGAGCATGTAGCCAGCCAGGCAGATTTTGATGAGTCCAAGCTGCCAAAGTTTGGAACGATTGTTGGCATCATCCTGATTCCTCTGGTATTGATCATCCTGGATTCTGTGGCAGGAATTGTGCCGGCGATGGCTCCGGTACAGCCTATTTTAGGGTTTTTGGGTGAACCTTTTGTAGCGTTGCTGATTGCTACCATTGTAGCCATGTTCCTGCTGGGAACGAAACACGGCTACAGCCTGGAAGAGCTGGAAAAGGTGATGACCAAATCCTTAGAGCCTACCGGATTGATTTTGCTGGTAACAGCCTGCGGCGGTGTGCTGCGCTATATGCTTCAGTATTCCGGTCTGGGGGATGTGATCGGAAATGCAGTTTCGGCAGCGAACCTTCCGATTGTAGTGATCGCTTTTATTGTGGCAGCTCTGGTCCGTATCTGCGTGGGTTCTGCCACCGTTGCCATGACTATGGCAGCAGGAATTGTGGCGGCGATGCCCGGAATTGCAGATCTGTCTCCCTTGTATCTGGCCTGCACCACAGCAGCAGTGGCCGGAGGGGCTACCGTTTGCTCCCATTTTAATGACTCCGGTTTCTGGCTGGTGAAGTCCCTGGTGGGAATGGATGAAAAAACTACTTTAAAAACCTGGACGATCATGGAGACACTGGTGGGAGGCACCGGTTTTCTGGTGGCTTTGATCATTTCCTTCTTTGCATAGGGCAGCATCCGTGTTGCCCTATGTACAAGGATGCTGCGGAAGAAGATAATACAGAGACGGAAATATAAAAAAAGCAAAGCCTGTATCAAAATCGGTAAGGAAGTCAAATCGCACAGGCGTATGGACAGCAGCCGGGCGAATAGAAATGGCAAGAACCGTTTTTGCTGTCGATTGCATAACAGAGAACAGAAGGAACTGTTTAATCAGGGAAAAGGAGTGAATTACTATGAAATTAAAGAGTCAGGAAATGCGCACATTGGCACCGGAATTAGATCCGCTTCGCATTGGCACCGGATGGAAACCGGAGGATCTGTCCAAGCCTCAGGTCATGATTGAGAGTACCTTTGGGGACAGCCATCCCGGCAGCGGACATCTGGATATCCTGGTGGAAGAAGTGAGAAAAGGGATAGTGTCTGCGGGAGGTTACGGCGCCAGATACTTCTGTACGGATATCTGCGACGGAGAGAGCCAGGGGACGGATGGAATCAATTTCAGTCTGGCCAGCCGGGAAATGATCGCGAATATGATCGAGATCCATGCCAACGCTACTCCCTTTGATGCCGGGGTGTATCTGGCAAGCTGCGACAAGGGGCTTCCGGCTAATCTGATGGGACTGGCCAGAGTGGATATTCCAGCAGTGGTAGTGCCCGGAGGAACGATGAATGCAGGCCCAAAGATGCTGACTTTAGAGCAGCTTGGCATGTACAGTGCTAAGTTCCAGAGAGGGGAAATCGATGAGGAAAAGTTAAACTGGGCGAAATGCAACGCCTGTCCAAGCTGCGGAGCCTGCTCCTTTATCGGAACCGCTTCCACCATGCAGATCATGGCAGAGGCTCTTGGGCTGGCACTTCCGGGCAGCGCCCTGATGCCGGCTACCAGCCCGGACCTTCTTACCTACGCAAGACAGGCGGGAGAGCGGGCCGTTGCCATGGCTGGCGATCCGGATATGTGTCCCACCAAGATCGTGACCATGGACAGCTTTGAAAATGCCATTTTGGTTCACGCGGCAATTTCCGGCAGCACCAACTGTCTGCTGCACATTCCGGCCATTGCCCATGAATTTGGCCTGGAAGTGACGGGAGATACCTTTGATAAGCTGCATCGCAATGCCAGATATCTTCTGGATGTGCGTCCTGCGGGCCGCTGGCCGGCAGAGTGCTTCTATTATGCTGGCGGTGTTCCGGCTATTATGGAGGAGATTAAAGAGCATCTGCATCTGGATGTGATGACTGTGACAGGAAAGACGCTCGGAGAGAATTTGAAAGACCTTCGGGAGAATGGGTTCTATGAGCGGTGTGAGAAATGGCTTCAGGAATTTAATGAGAGAAACGGAGTATCCCTTACCCGTGAGGATATTATCCGTCCTTACGATAAGGCCATTGGAACGGAAGGCAGTATTGCCATCCTGAGAGGAAATCTGGCTCCGGAGGGAGCAGTGATCAAGCACACTGCCTGCCCGAAAGAAATGTTTAAGGCAGTGCTCAATGCCCGTCCCTTTGACAGTGAGGAGGAGTGTCTGGACGCAGTGCTTCATCATAAGGTTCAGAAAGGGGATGCAGTCTTTATCCGTTATGAGGGGCCCAAGGGCAGCGGAATGCCGGAGATGTTCTACACCTCTGAGGCCATCAGCAGCGATAAGGAGCTGGGACGCAGCATTGCGCTGATCACAGACGGACGGTTCTCCGGCGCTTCCACTGGTCCGGTGATCGGCCACTGCAGCCCGGAGGCTGTGGACGGAGGCCCTATCGCGCTGGTAGAAGAGGGAGATCTGATCGAGATCGATGTGATGGCAAGAAAGCTGGAGATCATCGGGATCCATGGGGAGCGAAAGACTCCGGAGGAAATTGATGCAGTGCTGGCGGAACGTCGGAAAAACTGGAAGCCGAGAGAGCCGAAGTATAAAAAAGGCGTGCTGAGACTGTTCAGTGAACATGCAGTGAGCCCCATGAAAGGCGCCTATCTGGATTTTTGAGAGAGCATTGGAAAAGAAAGAGCAATGCAGCTTATTTTCGATATCTTATCTGTTTATTTGACGGGGATATCCGTTTGTCGGTACAAGAGCGGCATAGCATTAAAAAGGCGGGAAAGGCCAGGTTCATAGAAAAGTATGGAAAAGCAAGTCTGAAAAGGGCTTGCTTTTTCCTTTTGGGATTTTATCATGGAATATTTGCGGACAAAGATCTGTGATTTTTCTATACAGGAGAATGGGAGAACCTTTCGCAATAATGGAAAGAATAGGAAAGGCTGTTGCGCTATGGGGAACCTATTTTAGCTGGCGGTGGAACAAAAAGTTAAAAACAGTGTTTTGAATAAGACTCTTATTGATTGACAAATAGATAAAAACGGAGTATATTATAAACAGTTACATTTCTGAGCTTCTGGCGTTTCGCTGAATTTTCAAACAAAGATGGAAAAATAACAAAAAGGGAATGAGACGCCGGAAAATGCAGGGAAGCGGTTCCAGCAGTTTCAGCGCCTTTTGAGGAGGATACTCAGAGGCTGCTGAGGGGAAAGGATTGATCTAAAATACAGAAAAACTTCTTGCCAGAGAGCCGTTTTCTGTATATGATGAAGCGGAGAAGGAACTATGTGGGGGAGTGTGCAGTGATACAGATTGCGATTGTAGAAGATGAGGAGCTATATGCAAATCAGTTAAAGGAATTTTTACATCAGTATGAAACCGAAAAAGGGATAGGTTTCGAAATTTCGTATTTTTCAGACGGAGATGGGATTGTTTATAATTATAGATCTCAGTATGATATTATTCTGATGGATGTGCAGATGAAATTTATGGATGGGATGTCTGCAGCGGAGGAGATTCGGAAGGTAGATTCTCAGGTGATTATTATTTTTATCACGAATATGCGTCAGTATGCGATCCGTGGATATGCAGTGGAGGCATTGGACTATGTGGTAAAGCCGATTACCTATTTTGCATTTTCAGAACGTTTGGGAAGGGCGATAGAAAAGGTAAAGCGGCGGGAGCAGCAGAATTTGTTTGTGAATATCAGGGGAGGAGTATTGCGGGTTGCAGTCAGTGATATCTTTTACGTTGAGAGCCAGGGGCATACATTGGTTTACCATACTGCTTCCGGAGTGTTTGAAGGGTCTGGCGCTATGAAGGAAGTGGAGGAGAAGCTGGGAAAATATAGTTTTTTCCGGGGCAATAAAGGATATCTGATTAATCTTGCTCATGTGGACGGGATTCAGGATGGATGCGCCGTAGTCCGGGGAGAGAAACTGGGATTGAGCCGATCCAGGAAAAATCAGTTTATGGAGGCATTGACCAATTACTGGAGCGAGGTGAAATAATGGTAAACGAACTTCCGGACATTCCCCGGCTTTATACAGCGATTGCAGAGTGGGCAGGATGTATGATGTTTATACTACTATTAAAGCCCAGATACAAAGCCTGGAAGATGGCAGGAATTTCTGCAATAGCTTTGATACTGCAGGCATTGTTTCTGATTTTGACAGGAGATCTTCCTTTGCAGATGTGGGTTCCCTGCATGATGACTGCCATAGGGATGATGGTGCTGTTTATTCGCATCAGCATTGTGGGCAGTTGGAGTGATGCTGTCTACTGCGGACTGCAGGCGTTTATTATAGCAGAATTTGCTGCGGCTGTTCAGTGGCAGTGTTATTGCTATTATTATTACGGAAATACTTCCCTTCTTCGGAAGTATTGGGTGCTGCTGTGGATGTATGGGCTGATCTATGGCGTTTTCTGGAAGCTTTGGACTTTGCCGAAGCTTTCCGATCGGATGCTGCACGTGAGACCCGGAGAGCTGGCTGCAGTTATTATCATTGCGATATCAGTTTTTGCGATCAGCAATATTAATTTTTTGCCGGTTCAGACATTGCTGACCAGCACAGATGGACCGGCAGCGGCCAGTATTCGGACGATCACAGATTTTGGGGGCGTGGCCATGGTGTATGCGTACTTTGTGCAGCGGTGTGAGATCCGGGCGCGCCGGGAGCTGGATGTGATGCAGAGCGTTCTTCAAAATCAGTATCTGCAGTACCAGCAGTCCAAGGAGAGTATCGCGCTGATCAATTATAAATATCATGACCTGAAGCATCAGATTGCCGTTCTCCGGGCTGAGGATGATCCGCAAAAACGCCGGGCGTTTCTGGATCAGATGGAGGAGGAGATCCGCCAATATGAAATGCAGAACAAGACAGGAAATAAGGTAGTGGATACGATCCTTACAAGCAAGAGTGTGATCTGTGAGAAGGCTGGGATTACCATGAATTGCGTGGTGGATGGCAGCTTGCTGGATTTTATGGATACCATGGATATCTGCAGCATCTTAGGGAATGCGCTGGATAATGCCATAGAATATGAAAAAAAGATGGAAGACCCGGAGAAACGGCTGATTCATATGGCTGTTTTTTCTCAAAAGAACTTTGTGATCCTGCGATTTGAGAATTATTTTGAGGGGATTTTGGATATGCAGGATGGTATTCCGGTTACTACAAAGAGCAAGAAGAAAGAGTTCCATGGTTTTGGCATCCGAAGTATCCGGTATACGGTGAATAAATATGGGGGAGCTGTGAGTATTACCCAGAAAGACAACTGGTTTGAGCTGAAAGTGCTGATTCCCAGAAACACTATAAAAAATTAAAATGATCTAATTTAATAGGAGACATTATAGATACGGTAAATTCATTCGTTGAAGCCTGAAAGGAAAATGCGGGCATACGGATTTGAAATTTTACCGTATTTTTTATTTCACAGGAAATTCTTTCTTATGAAACAAAATTACTTTGCAGGATCTCACTGCCACATCCCCTTTTAATGGGATCCGTTAGACGAAATAGGGATCTTCGAAATTTCTTTCGGATTCCTTTTTGGATTTCCGGAACTAGTAAAAATGCACAAAAAATAAGGAGATAAAATGTAAAAAATGACGAGATAAAATACCATTTGTGAAAATATTGTACTGTTTATGTAAAAAATGGCACAAGGGCAAAGCGGATGATAAAATGTGGCTAACAAAAAAGCAGAACCAAAGGGGAAGCGAAAAAGGAGGAAAATCACATGAAGAAACGCAACCTAGTGAGAAAAGTTTCCAGCATGGCAGTGTCTGCGGCAATGATCATGTCATTGTTGGGTACTGGATCTGTTCCGGTGATGGCAGCAGCTATGACAGCAGATGACTGTTACGCAGAAGGCTATGATGTAAACGTACAGTTGGAAGCAGAGGGAGCTGTGCTGCTTAAGAACAGTGAGAACTGTTTGCCGTTGGCAGAGGGAACAAAGGTAACGCTGCTGGGGGCCATGTCCTACAACTATGTGGAAGGAGGAACCGGATCGGCAGGAGGAAAAGACGATGAGAATACCGTTATGATGAATGACGCACTGGTGGAGGCTGGACTGGATGTAAACCAGGAAGGCTGGGCCTGGCTGGAAGAGCAGTGCGGCGGTGTGAGAAATGACGGAGCATCCGATCCAGGTGCAGCAGCAGGAAGCGGAGATGACATATTTGGAGGCGCTTCCGGAGGAGGAGACTGGACAAGCTATACCACGGTTCATGAGTTTGGCTCAGATGTCTACGAGAGCGGAAAAGATGTTCTGACAGCAGACGGATATACGGACTATGCCATTGTTACATTTTCACGATCCGGTGCAGAGGGAGCTTCTCCTTCCATGGATTATGATGGAGATGGAAGTACGCTTACCGGAAGCACTTATCTGGAGCTGACACAGGAGGAGAAGGATCTGCTGGCATTCTGTAAAGAGAATTATGCCCATACCGTTGTACTGGTGAATTCCGCGGCTGCGATGGAGCTGGGTTTTGTGGACTCTGAAGAATACAATGTAGATGCCTGTCTGTGGATCGGACATCCCGGAGAGGCTGGCGTGGTAGGCGTTGGAACGATCTTGACAGGACGGACCAATCCTTCCGGACGTTTGGTAGACACATACGCGTATGATGTAACCACCAATCCCACCTATTATAATACAGATGACAACCGCTACGTAAATGCGGAAAACCAGACGTTCTATCAGTATGAAGAAGGAATTTATGTGGGATACCGTTACTTTGAGACCGCAGATTCCGTTGGCTATTTTGACTCTGAAGAGTTTACGAGCCATGAATTTAAAAACGGAGCCGCCACAGGCTATGAAGAAGTTGTTCAGTATCCATTTGGATACGGCCTTTCCTATACAGACTTTACGGAGGAGATCACAGCTTCTGATATTAATCTGGAGGCTCATGGAACCAACAGTGTGACGGTAAAAGTAACCAATACCGGCGATGTGGCTGGTAAAAATGTAGTTCAGCTCTACATGGAGGCTCCCTACCAGTCTGATACGGAAAATTTCGGTATCAAAGGCGTAGGCTTGGAAAAGTCTAAGGTAGTTCTGGTGGGCTTTGATAAAACAGAGACACTGGAGCCAGGAGCTTCCCAGGAAGTAACCATTGAATTCGATACCGATGATCTTGCTTCTTTTGATAACTTTGGCCAGGGCTGCTATGTTCTGGAGAAAGGAGATTACAAATTTAACGTGCAGAAGGATGCTCACCAGTGGGGTGAGGAGGGAAGCGACAATGCTGCCAGCGCTACTGCACAGGTCAGTCTGGAAACCTCTATCATTTATGACGAGAGCGGAGAGGTGGCTGAAGCAGAATATGCAGGGGCAAGAGATTCGGATGCAGTAGTAGCGAAAAATGCTATGGATGATGTGACTGCCGGTGACGGCAATATGCTGGAGGGCTATCTGTCCAGAAGTGATATTGCAGGCGGCATGGAGACAATTATGCAGCATACTTCTGATGAGGAGCCTAATGAGAAGGTGACAGAGGGAATTGAGGCAGTTCTGGCGCTTACTGGAACGGATACTTATGAGTATACTTTTGAGACCTATCTGAAAGGGGAAAAGACTTCTGTAACAGAGACCCTGTATGCGCACGGAAATAATATGATGCCTTTCTCAGCAACAACTCCGGATGGTGCGGATGCAGCTGCAGTGGAAGATTCGTTGTGGAATCAGGTGTACTATGTAGTAGAGGGAGAGACCACGGAGAGCGGACTCCCGGTAGTGGTGGCAGAAGAGCCTGCAGAGGGAACTTACCATCAGCTTGGTGTGGCAGATATGGTGAATGTACCCATTGACACAGAAGAAGGTCTGGCAATCTGGGATATGCTGACGAATCAGACTTCTATGGAAGAAGCCATCGAGCTTCAGGGCAATGCAGGATGGAAAGTGGCAGCAGTCAACAGTGTAGGAAAAGCAGAGGAAATCGCAGTAGACGGCCCCGGCGAGCCCGGAAACGGACAGTACAGCGGCGGAACCTGGTTTACCTGTGCAGTTACGATTGCAGCAACCTGGAACAGAGATCTGGCTTATGCAGAGGGCGTTTCCTATGGTAATCAGTGCGTACTGTACGGCATTGGCAATGCTTATGCACCGGCTATGAATTTGCATCGTTCTCCCTTTGGCGGACGAAACTTTGAGTATTATTCTGAGGATGGTCTGCTGTCCGGACAGATCGGCGGCAATGCAGTATCAGGTATTATGTCTACCGGAACCAATGTATTTATCAAACACTGTGCGTTAAATGACGGAGATACCAACCGCGGCGGAAATACCACCTGGGCAAATGAGCAGGCGATCCGTGAGCTGTATATGGTTCCCTTTGAGATCAGTATTAAAGAATACGGCGCAGATGGCGTGATGGGTTCCCTGAACCGCATCGGTATGAGCTGGTTCCACTATGGAATGTATAAAACCATGATGAGAGACGAGTGGGGATGGCATGGCATGCTGATCACTGACGGTGATGGACAGAGTGGTGATGTGTACAATACTCCTCAGGCAATGCTCTGCATCCAGGGAAGTATGCTTGGAATCAGCAACTACATTAATGCGGCAGCCACTGTGGAGGTCTTTGGGGATCCTACAGAGTATGCATATGCAAGAATGATGCTACACAATATTATGCGGGATGCTTTGTACCAGTACTGCGGATCTTCCGATGCAGCGGCAGAGGCATAGATAGAAAGAAATTTATCAGCCAATTACTAATCATAGGTCTGCCGGAGGCAAGTACAGCCGCCGGCAGGCATTCTCCCAACAGAGAGAAGGGAAATAGTTATGAATAGAAAAAAAATAGGAGCGTTTTGTTTGATCGCGGGGCTTACCATGGCATTCCCGACAGCGGGTTATAGCGAAGAAGCAGATGCGCAGGAGACAGAAGCCGTAACAGAGGCTGTAACAGAGGCCGTAACAGAGGTTGCAGCAGAGACCGCCGAGGGCGCCCAAGACGGGCAGGATCTGCAGCTGAAGGCGCCGAGCAATTTTCAGTTTGATCCCAATACGGGAGAATATTCGTTTGTGTCCAATGATGACAGGATCGGATACTATTTTATCCGGATATACAGAACGGATGATGCAGGAAATGAAGTAGGAGAGTATGTGGCCAGCTCCAAGCGGATTAAGGGAGGAACGACAGGGGAGCAGACAGGTACGCTGGATGTATCTGCCATGCCCTGGGGCGGATACCATATTAATCTGGTTTCTTTTGCACCGGCAGGAACCGATTATGTGAGTCCGGAAGCGGTGACGCTAGAGGCCCAATACGGTATTGGAAAGACACTGGAACGCCCGGAGATGCTGATTATGACCAGCGGAACCCAGGTGGAAGCAGTGGTGGACTGGTATTCGCTGTCCAATTATTTAGCGTATGAATATTTGCCCTTTGTGGAATTTAAATTTTATTCGGATGCAGAATGTACCCAGGAAGTACGGGCGGAGAAGGAAGATTTGTCTTTGCTGCCGGAGGGGGACGGATACGAGTATATTGCTCCGGCCCAGGCTTATGTATGGGGTTTCCAGATGCATACGGGCGAACATCTCTATAAAGTAACAACGGAGAGTGAACAGGGGGTTACAGAATCTGAGTTCTCTTTCCGCAATAATATTTACACCTATGAGCTGGAGCCGGGAACCTACTATGTAACCTGTCAGGCGCTGTCACGAGACGAATACTGTCTGGATTCTGCTGTGAGCGGACCGGTGGAGATTGTGGTGACGGAGGGAGAAAGTACAGAGGAATATGAGGCAGTAACAACGGAACTGTGGAAGGATCCTGTTTTTGGATTTGACCGAATGTATGCAGGCAGCGGCTCCCAGGAAGATCGTGTGGACTTTGCCGGAAATCAGGAAGTGTATGGTGAGATTTTAAGCGAGTAGATCTGGGAGAGAAAAGGAAAAAGGGCAGTCGTGGGAGAAATCAGAGATGAATAAGAAAAAGACAGATCGGTATCAGGCCGCTCCCGTAAATGCCCAGAAATGGGGGATAGAATTATGAAGAGAAAAAAAGCAGCAGCTTTGTGTTTGTGCGCCGGGTTGGCTGTGGGAATGCCGTTTTCCTCGCTGGCAGAGGAAGCAGTGACAGAGACAGTGACAGAGGCAGCGACAGAGGCAGTGACAGAGGCAGCAGAGACAGAGGCTGCGGAGGAAGGGGCGGAAGCATCGGACAAACAGTTGGGAGCACCCACAGATTTTGTGATGGATCCCAATACTGGAGAATACTCTTTTACTGCCACCGACGATCGGGTGGGCTACTATTTTGTCCGCTTTTACGCACTGGATGAAAATGGAAATGAGGATGGAGAGTATATTACCAGCTCCAAGCGGATCAATGGAGGAAAAACAGGAGAGATTACAGGAACTCTGGATTTGTCAGGAGCAGCCTGGGGCACGTATCATGTCAATCTGACTTCCTTTGCTCCGGCGGGAACCGATTATGAAAGTCCGGCTCCGGAAACTCTGACCATCCAGTACGGAGTAGACCAGACACTGGAACGCCCGGAAATGATGGCCATGACCAGCGGAAATCAGGCAGAACTGATCGTAGACTGGTGGAGTCTGAGTGATTATGCCTTTACCCAGTATATGCCGAATATGAAATTTACTTTCTACTCAGATGCGGAATGCACACAGGAAGTATTATCAGACACGGTGGATCTGGAACCGTTGATGGATACGCTGCGGAAGAATCCTCCGGGAATGATCTATATCTGGGGCTGGAGTACAGTGGAAGGACCTCGTTTTTACACGGCAGTGAACGAGGAGGCAGAGGAGGACAGTATGTTTGCAGCCAGTGAGATGACCTTTGCCTTCAAGAATGATATCTATGCCTATACGCTGGATCCGGGCACCTATTATGTGACAGCCCAGGCACTGTCCAAGGACGAATACACCAAGGATTCGCAGGTGAGCACACCGATCGAGATTACCCTGACAGAGGATGAACCATCAGAAGCTTTTGAAACGGCAAAGACAGAGCTTTGGAAGGATCCGCAGCTTATGGATATGCCTGGAACCAATCCGGGACAGCAGCCGGATCGTGTGGATACTGCTGCAGCCCAGGGAATCTCCGGTCTTTTGTTGGAGTGATGCTGAGAGGATGAAGGAATGACCGCCTTTGCCGGAGTACCCAAAAGGCAGGCCGGCAAAGGTAAGATTAATTGAAATGGATAGGTGGAGAGTATGATGAACAGATTTTTTCATTACAAAGACCGTGGAGGAACCTTGGGAGGGGAAATATCCGCTGGCCTGGGAATGCTTTTTCTGGCAGTGTGCGGGCTATTTGTGAATATGCAGCTCATTGCCAAGCTGAGTATTTCCGGAGCCTATGAGGCTGCCAATACTCAGCAGATTGCTGTGAATGGTGAATATTATGCCCAGACCTGGTTTCTGTCCATGATCATCGCTTTTGCAGGAAGTTTACTGATCGGCCTGGTGGCCAGGCTTCCTTTGATTCAAGTGTCGGGACTGGGAGTTTCCACTGTGCTGGTTTCTATGATCGGCATTGAGACTGGCTTGAATTATTACAATCTTTTGTTTGTATGCTTCGTCAGCTCCATCGTTTACACGTTCCTGATGGTGCTTCCGGGAGTGAGGCAGTTTCTTTTTCAGGCACTCCCGAAACCGGTGAGAAAAGCGCTTCCGGCTGCGTCAGGTCTGCTAATGGCCTGGATTGCCATTCAGCTTACAGGGATTGTGAACCTGTCAGGCAGCAATATCAGTATTTATGGGGCAGGAACCAATGGTCTGGTGAGCAGCGAGAGCGTGCTGCTGTCTGGCGGTGTGGCGCTGAACCAGTATTCTTACACCACTGACAAATACCATCCGCTGCTTTTGATCGGAACCATCTCTGTGGTGGCAACGATCATCCTGTTTTTGCTGGTGCGTCAGAGACTGAAACATCCCTGTTTTGTATCCCTTATGGGAGGAACCGGATTTTTTCTGGCAGTGAGTATTTTTAATGTCTGCTTTGACCTGAATACGAAAAAGTTTACATTGGATTCTCTTTGGGGCCGGCTTTGGATGGTGGGCAGTGAGGATGCCATGCAGACGCACCTTTCGGCAATGCTTCGAAGCTTTTCTTTCACCAGAGTGCTGACAAAAGGATCAAATTTCAGCGCTTATACCGAGGCCGGAGGCAATGTGATCCTGCTCTTTGCAGTAGGGATTCTTACCTTCCTCCTGCTGAATATGTATGAATCCCAGGCAGTACTCCAGGTGGTGTCGAAGGATACCGGTGTTTTTGATGCAGGAGAAGATAAGGATATCCAGAAGGCGATGATCTGCAATGCGGTGGTGAATATAGCTGCCCCCCTGATCGGAACCACACCGGTGACTATCGGGAAGGCTTCTGTGGCGGCAGGAAAGGATGGGGCAAAATCGGGGCTGGCTTCTGTGGTGGCATCCGTAGGTTTTTTTGTATCTATTTTTGTTTGGATCATCCCCTTCCTTTTTGCTACAGCATTTTCCTACAATATCACCTTCAATCTTTATGGACATTACGGTACGGTCATGCAGCTTATGTCAGAAACCGGATTTGTGGTGGCAGATGCGATGATGGCTATAATCGGAGTGTCCATGGCAGCCAGCTGCATGGAGAAGGGCTGGGATAGTTTTTCTGATGCAGCATCCTTTGCAGTGACAGTGGCAGGAACCTTCTTCCTTTCCAACCTGGCAGCGGGGGCAGCTCTTGGAACTGCGGCCTAC